>CALJEH010000061.1 GCA_938074435.1 uncultured Alphaproteobacteria bacterium | reverse complement strand
GAAATGAACAAAATATTAGATCCTATTGCTGAAGGTGAGCATGTCCCAAGAGATCATGTTGAAAAATTATTAGTAAATTCAGAAAATATAATAATTAATGATTTAGTTGATAATGTATTTGAAAGAAAAACACAAAAAATTAGCGTCCTGCTTAATTCTGTTTTACAAACAATTGGCTCACCTCAAATATTGGTTATAATCAACAATCACCTCATAAGGTTATTGGAGTTATTAAATGAAAAGTCACATGGCAATTTATCAAATAAAGAGATCATAGAAAATTCAAAACCTCAAATATTTTTTAAAAGGCACGCATCATTCCTTACCCAACTAAATCTCTGGAGCATTGATCAGATAAATAAATCACTTGAGTTCACATCTGAAGCAATTATTACCTCAAGAAATAATGCGGAACTCTCAGATGAAATCACTGAGCGTGTACTATTGAAAATATCTAATATTAAAAATTAGCCAACAAGTTTGGACTTAATCTTATCGAGCTGCAAATTATCAGAATAGCTAATAACTAACTTACCTGATTTATTATCTTTTGTTTGAATTTCAACTTTAAGACCAATAGCGTCCGTAATAGTTTTTTCCAAATTCAAAATATTTTGATCTTTTGCATTAGTTTTTTGGGAAGTAATTGTGTCTGTGTTTTTTTGTTTTAAGAGATCTTCTGTTTGTCTTACACTCATGCCTCTCTCAATAATAAGTACTGCAATCTTTTCTGCGTTATCTGCACCAATAAGCGCTCTTGCATGGCCAATTGTTAATTGCCCTGATGCCAAGTATTGCTGAACAGTTAAGGGTAAGTTTGTTAGTCTTAGTATATTAGCAATATAACTTCTACTTTTTCCAATAACACTTGCCAGATCTTCTTGTGTGTAGTTGTAAATATCAATCAATCTCTTATAGCCAGAAGCCTCATCTATTGGATTTAAATTGCTTCTTTGAACATTTTCAATAATTGCAATTTCGAGGGCATCGTCATCAGACATGCTCTTAATTATCGCAGGAATTTTATCGAGTTGTGCTATTTGTGCAGCTCTCCACCTTCGTTCACCTGCTATGACTTCGAATGAATTCTCATTATCCCTTTTGCGGACTATGATTGGTTGCACGATACCATTTTCTCTAATAGAATTTGATAGATCAATTAATTCTTCCTCTGAAAAAATGCTCCTTGGGTTTTGTTTATTTGCCTGAATATTTTCTATAGGAATTAATGATACACTTATATCATCTTGGCTGTTACTAGATATAACCTCTTTTGGAACATCTCCAATTAGAGATGCCAATCCCCTTCCTAATCTTGATGTTGTATTTGATTGTTCAGCCACGATTATTACCTCATATTTATGTTATTTGGTGTTCTATTATCTTTTTTTAATACCTCAGCTGCCAAATTTAAATATGCTTGTGAGCCAACACATTTGTAATCATATAGCATTACTGGTTTACCATATGAGGGGGCCTCTGATACCCTCACATTTCTTGGAATGACGGTTTTATATACTTTGTCACCCATAAAATCTCTTACGTCTTTCGCAACCTGACCAGATAAATTATTTCTTTCATCAAACATTGTAAGAAGTACACCGTGAATAAGTAAATCTTTATTCAATGTGTTTCTGACATGATCTACCGTCTCTAGCAGTTGACCAAGTCCTTCGAGTGCATAAAACTCACATTGCAGTGGAACAATAATTCCATTTGCAGCTGCCAAGGCATTGATAGTGATAAGGTTGAGTGATGGCGGGCAATCAATAAGTATATAACTATATTTTTCTGCTTCTTTATTAAGCTTTTCAATAGCCTTTTTAAGTTTATACGATTTTTCATTATCATTAGCTAGAACCGCTTCAAGCCCTAATAAATCTAGAGTTGACGGAACAATATGAAGATTATCAACAACCGTTTCCATCTTAATCTGATTAATATCTTTTTCGCCAGTTAATATGTCATAACTTGAAAACTCTCGATCATCTTTATTAATGCCCAGCCCTGTGGAAGCGTTTCCTTGTGGGTCCAAATCAATTATTAAAACACTTTCTCCAGCACCAGCTATTGCACAACCCAAATTTAAAGTTGTTGTGGTTTTGCCAACACCGCCTTTCTGGTTTGCGAGAGCAAAAATTTGCGTCTCATTATTTTTTTTATTCCCAAAACCAAACATTTTTATAACCCAATATCTAATATAAACGCATCTTTGTTTGTGACACTTGATATATATTTCACATTTAATTGTGACGAAATTTTTGAGTTGGTCAACTCCGTTTTTGCATTAATACCCTTTTGTAACAAATATTTACTTTTACCGTGGATATATGGTTTTGTTAGGCGGAAAATGTTGTCAATACTTGAAAAGGCCCGTGCTGTTATAATATCTATTTTAGCTGTCCCTATGTTAATATTTTCAATGCGCTCTGGTAGTATACTCACCCTTACATCACATTCATGCGCCACATGTTCCAAGAAGCTACATTTCTTTTTATTTGAGTCTACAAGATAAATATCTTTCTCTTCACCCTCACATATGGCAAGAATAAATCCGGGCAAACCCGCACCTGTTCCTATATCCATTAAAGTGGTATAATTTTTGGGTAATAATTTTAAAAGCTGTATGGAGTCAAGAATATGCCTTTCCCAAACATTTTCTATTGTTGACTTTCCAATGAGATTGAATTTCTTTTGCCAATCAAGCAAACACTCAACATAGCGATCGATCTTATCAATTGTTTCACGTGAAACATTATAGTTGATGTTAATCTGTTCAATTACGAGATCTTTGTTCATAATTGTTTATGCTGTTTTTTTGGATGTTTCTTTTGAGGCCTTCAAATAGGAGATTACCTTAAGTACTGTTGAAGGATCTATTCCTTCCATTCTGTTAAGCTGACCTATTGTTGTCGGTTTAATTCTTGATATTCTATCGCGTGCTTCGTTAGACAGCCCTTTTATTTCCATGTAGTTAATATTCTCAGGTATATTCACGCTTTCTTCTTTTTTGAATGAGGTAATTTCTTGGGTTTGTCTATCAAGGTATTTTGAATAGATTGCATCTGATTCTAGCTGCGCTATTACATTTGAGTCAATATTGTTCAGCTCTGGCCAGATTTTATAGAGATCGTTTATACTTATATTTGGGTATGAAATGAGATCTAAAACTGACCTTTTCTTTCCATCTTGGTTTATATTCAGTCCATATTTTTTTGCTTTTGTAGGGGAAATTGTAAGGCTATTAGCTAGTGCACTTGCATAATTAATTGAGATCATCTTCTCTTTAAATTGGGCTGCTCGTTCATTTTGTACAAAACCATGATCTATGCCTTTTTGTGTTAACCTCTGATCGGCATTATCTATACGAAGAGATAGCCTATATTCTGCCCTTGAAGTAAACATTCTGTATGGCTCTGTTACGCCTTTTGTAATTAGATCATCTATCATCACACCAATATATGCGTCTGACCTATCAAGAATAAACTCTTCCATTGAGCTAGATTTTAACGCAGCATTAATTCCTGATATTAAACCTTGAGCAGATGCTTCTTCGTAACCGGTAGTTCCATTGATTTGACCTGCTAAAAATAAATTTTTGATTTTCTTAGTTTCAAGTGTTTGTTTCAATTCTCTTGGATCAATGTAATCATATTCAATTGCATAGCCTGGTCTCTCTATTTTTACATCCTCTAATCCAAGAATCGAATGAACTAATTGCTCTTGTATCTTTTCATCAATTGAAGTTGAAATTCCATTGGGGTATACAACATGTGTATTCAACCCTTCAGGTTCAAGAAATATCTGGTGTCCGTTTCTTTCTCCGAAGCGTACTACTTTATCTTCAATTGATGGACAATAGCGAGGACCGGTAGATTCTATTTGACCAGAATAGAGTGGGGCGTCATGTATGTTATCTAAAATGATTTTATGTGTGTTTTCATTGGTTCTGGTTATATAGCAAGGCACTTGTTTTTGCTGGATTTTACTTGTTAGATATGACATGAATATAGGATTATCATCGGGTTTCTGTTCTTCCAGTTTATCCCAATGTATTGTCCTGCCGTCTAATCTTGGTGGGGTACCCGTTTTTAATCTACCAAGTTGAAATCTATAATCCTTGAATGTCTTTGATAGGTGGATTGAAGGTTTATCTCCAACGCGTCCAGCGGGATAAGTTTTTTTACCGATATGAATGATCCCATTTAAAAAAGTACCCGTTGTGATGATAACTGAATTACTGTAAATTTCTTTTTCATCTAATACTCTTATACCTTCACATTTATCATCATTTATAATTAAACTTATGCATTCATTCTCAATAATTTTTAGGTTTTTGTATGATCCAAGCATGTCTTGCATTGCCCCTTTATACAAGTCTCTATCTGCCTGAACTCGTGGAGCTCGAACAGCTGGGCCTTTACTCTGGTTGAGGACTCTGTACTGAATAGCGGCTCTATCTGAAGCTATACCAATCACTCCATCTAAAGCATCAACTTCTCTTACAAGATGACTTTTTCCTAATCCTCCAAAAGCAGGATTACACGACATCTCACCAATAGTAGAAAGTTTATGAGTAACAAGTAATGATTTTGCTCCACATCTTGCCGCTGCCGCTGCTGCTTCGCATCCTGCATGCCCACCGCCTACAATTATTACGTCAAATTCATATTTCATAACTTTTTCCTAATGGATATATATTTCATATTATCCTATTTACCAATACAAAAATCAGTAAATATTACATCAAGTAAGTCTTCAACGTCGACATTTCCTGTAATTATACCTAAGGAGTTAATAGCACTTCGCAAATCTTCTGAAACTAATTCAATATCATTTTTTTTGTGTTCCAGAGAAGAGATCAGGTAATGTTTAACCTTTTCTATGGCATCTCTGTGACGAGATTTTGTGATAAAATTACCTTCAGTTCTGCAACCCTTTTCTACATTTTTTTCAATAATATCAATAAGT
>CALJEH010000060.1 GCA_938074435.1 uncultured Alphaproteobacteria bacterium | reverse complement strand
AAAATATCAAAGATCACAGGCTTTTTCAGGCCATTGTTGTATTCGCTATTATACTATCTGCACTCTTAGTTGGCGCATCCACATATAATATACCACCAAGTATTCTTTTTATTCTTCAATCCTTGGATATATTGATAACTCTTTTTTTTGTGGTAGAGATTTCGATACGATTTTTTGCAGAAAAAAGGAAGTTACATTTCTTTAAGGATGGATGGAATATATTTGATACGATAATAGTAATAGCCTCAATTATTCCTGTAGGACCAAACTCCTCAATACTTGTTCTAAGGTTGTTGAGAATTTTTCGTGTATTAAGACTAATCTCAGCAATTCCTGAATTGAAGGAACTCATTGAGTCGTTACTAAAATCATTAAAAAGGGTATTTTATGTCTCATTGTTACTATTTATTATAATTTATGTTTATGCATCAATTGGTAGTATTTTATTCGCAACTTCAGACCCAGGTCGTTGGGGTGATTTGGGCGTTGCGATGTTAACTCTTTTTCAAGTTCTAACTCTATCCAGTTGGGAAACTGTTATGTTACCAATGCAAGAAATATTTTGGTGGGCTTGGGTTTATTTTTATAGCTTCATTGCAATTGGTTCAATTACAATTTTAAATCTAATAATCGCAGTGTTAGTTGATGTTGTAACAAATAAAGAATAGAGGGAAGATCTTAGATGGTAGATGAATTTACTTATCAGATTCCGTTATTAAAGGGTGATTAAATTAATGACAGCAGACGGATTAATGACAGCAGACGAATAATTGATAATTGAAGAAAATTATTGTTTTTAAAACCTTTTTCAAATATTCTACGTACTTGAGTATTAGTTAAATAGTAAATTTTTAAGGGAGAATACTATGACAACAGGGCAACTCAATCCTTCAGATTTAGTAGGTGTTAGCTTTTGGATAATTTCAGCAGCAATGGTTGCTGCTACTTTCTTTTTCTGGGTTGAAAGAGACAGAGCAGTAGGGAAATGGAAAACATCTCTAACTGTAGCGGCAATGGTTACAGGTATTGCTGCAATTCACTATTTTTATATGCGTGATGTATGGGTTACAACAGGGGAGTCACCGGTCGTATTCAGATATGTTGATTGGCTGTTAACAGTTCCACTTCAGATTATTGAATTTTATCTGATTCTTGCTGCAATTGCTGTTGTATCTGCATCATTATTTTGGAGATTGCTAAGTGCATCAGTTATTATGCTAATTGCAGGATATCTGGGTGAAATTGGATCAATGAATGTATGGTTGGCATTTATTATTGGAATGCTTGCGTGGATTTATATCATCTATGAAATATTCGCAGGAGAAGCAAGTAAGATAAGTGCAAGCGAGGGAACTCCAGCATCCCAGAAAGCATTTAATGCATTAAGGATCATTGTTACAGTTGGTTGGGCAATTTATCCTATAGGGTATGTAATAGGCTATGTCGGAGCAGGTAGCGCTGACTCATTGAACCTTATCTACAACCTAGCCGATTTTGTTAACAAAATCGCATTCGGTGTTGTAATTTGGGCGGCTGCAACATCTGAGTCAAAATAAACTAAGACGCTAGTGGAACAATCTCTTTTCCACTAGCAATCTTTCTTTATTTCTTTCTTTCTTTCTTTTCATGAGTAAAAATAAAATTAGTGTAATTTATAATAATTCCTGTTCTATTTGTAGGATGGAAATTAATCATTACAAAAAACAACGACCACAGAACCTGGATTTTATTGATTTAAGTGATAAGAATTTACCAGAGGCTATAAATATAAAAAGCAAGGCAGATATCTTGCGTAGATTACATGTATTTGACGGCAGTCAATTACATATTGGAGTAGATGCTTTTAAAATAATTTGGGGGAATATTGATAAGTATAGATTTCTTAAAAAATTACTTGAATACAAAATAATTTATTTCATAGCTTATTATCTATATGAAGTTCTCTCTTATTTGCTTTACTTAAAAAATAAAAGGCAGCTAAATGAATAAAGATTTACCCCAAAAAATTTGTCCTGTATGCAACCGACCATTTACCTGGCGTAAAAAATGGTTATTAAACTGGGATGATGTCAAGTACTGCTCAAAAAGATGTAGACAAGAAAAAAAATAGATACTTTTTAATGATATAGGTTATCTAGTTCTTTTTTGTATTTTTCAATTACTTTGAACCTTCTAACCTTCATTGATGGCGTCATCATCTCATTATCAATTGTAAATTCTTCGTCAATTAAGACATAATTCTTAATTTTTTCAATTGCTGAAAGACTACCATTAACCTTTTCAATTGAGGTATCAATGATTGTTTTAGTTTTTTCTTTATTATCATTTATAACCATGTCAGTAACAATAATTGCAACAAGATATTTTTCACCATCACCAAAAACCATTGCTTGTGAAATTCCGTCTTCCATAATTAATAATGACTCAATCTTAGTGGGAGAAATATTATCACCTCCAGAGTTAACGATAATATCTTTCATACGATCTGTAATAAGCAAGTAGTTATCATTATCAAACTCTCCGATATCACCTGTTTTTAACCATTCCCCATCAAAAGCTGCGTCTGTTGCATTTTTATCTCTAAAATATCCATTCATTACGTTCTCGCCGATCACCAGTATCTCACCGTCATCAGATATTTTTACTTTTGTATTTGGTAGTAAGGGGCCTACGGTATTAATTTTATTATTACCTGGGTAGTTTACTGAAATAACAGGGCCACTTTCTGTCTGTCCGTAACCTTGATAAATTGGGATCCCTAAAGAGTAAAGAGAAATGCCCACTTCATAGTTAAGGGCAGCTCCCCCTGAAATTAATCCAACTAGACGACCACCAAATCTGTTGCTAATTTTTTTTCTAACAAGCTTGGACAGTATTTTGTTGTATATAGATTTGTATATAGGTAACTTACCTTTTTCATAATGTTCTCTACCCAAAGCGATTGTGTCATAAAAAAATTTTTGTTTAATTTTACTTTCTTTACTCATTTGAGAAGAAATTTTTTGTAGTAAGTTCTCATAAAATCTTGGT
The DNA here is from genome assembly GCA_938074435.1 of uncultured Alphaproteobacteria bacterium. Taxonomy (GTDB): domain Bacteria; phylum Pseudomonadota; class Alphaproteobacteria; order Rhizobiales; family TMED25; genus TMED25. Next base: position 16,797 of record CALJEH010000060.1, on the reverse strand, counting down.
ACGGCAGACATTAGGTGGGGTTTTACTTCAGCTAAATTTTGTAGAAGTTTATCAATACCTTCGGCATAGTATATCTGGTTTCCTGAATATAGATTGTAAAATTGAAGTGTGTGTTCATATGAATGAGATAATGGAAGCCAAGATAGAAATAACACATCTTCAATATGCTCTAATGCTGGTCCCAATATTTTATAGGCACCCTCACAATTATGTAGTATTGAACCATGACTCAACATAACACCTTTTGGGAAACCTGATGTGCCTGATGTATATATAATACAAGAGAGATCCGTTCTAACTTTTCTATTTGACTCTATTTCTATTAAATCAATTGCATTTTCACCAGCTTCCTTTTGGATATCACCCCAATTATGTAATTTTATATAATCAGATGTTTCGGTAACGAAATCATCTATAAGAATTACATGGATTGTTTTCTTTAATTTGTTTATTGCATTGGTAACTTTTTCAAACAGTGATTGGTTAGAAACAATTACAACCATAGACTCAGAATGATTGATTATATATTCATAATCTTGAGATGTTATAGTTGTATATGCTGGAACAGTTACACCATCTGCCGCCATTATAGCAATATCGCTTATCTGCCATTCGGGTCTATTTTCAGAGACAAGCACGACCCTTGCATCATTTTTAATTCCAATTGATTTAAGATAGTTGGCGAGGTTATTTATAGCTTTGTAAGTTACTGACCAGCTAATTGATACATAATCAGAATTTTGTTTTGACCATAGATAGGGTCTATCTGAATTTGCTAACGATTTTTCTCTAAATACAGATAATAGGTTGTCATACTTTTGAATCTGTTTGAAACTCATTCAAAAAGTATGACATATTTTTTCATAACTGAAAAGTAGAGAGCTACTTATCTTTCTTTTTTGCTTCTTTGGCTGCTTTCTTTTCAGCCTTCTTACCTACATCTGAAGCTTTCTTCTCAGCTTTCTTAGCTGTATCTAGAGTTTTCTTTTCTTTTTTGATCTCTTCTTTTTCAATTTTTTCTAGAAATTTAGATTTTTGTTTGTCTGCATTATCGAAGGCCTTTTGCGCTAACTCAAGAAACTTATCATTATTCTTTTCTTCAGCTTTTATAAGAAGATCATATCCTTTAGAAATAAATTTCTCCTCTATTTCGTAAGCTTTCGTTAGATCATTAATCTGTTTTTTGTTGTAATTATTTCCTATAATTAAAGAGAGGTCATCGGAACTTATCAGCAGAACTCTGTCTTGCTTATCATAAACATTCTTTAAGGATCTATTCAGAGCATCCAGCTGTTCTTCATTTAGTTCGAGAAGTAGATTAGTTACAGCAGTTAGCTCTGAATTATATAAAGCATCAGTTTGGTTTATCTCATTTAGTAGAGTATTTAATTCACTACCAGCTAATTCAAATAGCTCTAGGGCGCTTGATAAATTAGCTGAGGATATTTCAATTTCACCAGTTAGTATATTGAGAGCATTTTCAATTTCAATTTGTGATAAAGATGTTGTTTCTAAATTTTGTAGATTTGCATCTATCAATAATTGGGTTTCATCTATAGAAGTTGATAAATCTGCAATATCTGACTCTGTTAAATTAATTCTATTCTGAAACTCAGAATATTCTGGATCGCCTGGAGAGAGAATAGAAAATATTTGTAGATAACCCTCCAGTTCAGTTTCCTTTGCAAGTAAGTTTAGATTCAAGTCGTTGTAATTATTTTCAAGTAAATTTTTTTCTTGAGTTAAACTATCAACTGCTCCTTCTGTTGCTGTTAGTTCTGTTTCAATTTGTATTTGTTCATCAATCAGAAGATTATAGTCGTTATTGATTGAATTATAACTTAATTCGCTCTCATTATACGCTATCTGCATAGGATCAAGTTGTGATTCAAGAGTTGATATTGTCTCATCATATAAGATTTGATCATCAGCAAGGAAAACCCTCTGTAAATCATCGTATATTTCAGCTTTTGCAATATTAATAAAAGTTAAAGGTAAGGCTAATATTCCAATTAAAGTAAAAAATAATTTTTTCATAATTATTCTCCTTACGCGTTGGGTTAGTAATATAGAGAAGTAACTTAAATTTTAGGATTTTTTGTGCCATCAGTCAAATAAATGCTTAAAATTCAGGAATTTGGTGGAGCCAGGGGGGCTCGAACCCCCGACCTCTTCGCTGCCAGCGAAGCGCTCTCCCAGCTGAGCTATGGCCCCTTATTAAGAGAACATATCATATCATAAATTACCGTGTCCAACTTATTAATTACAATAATTTGGCAAAGGTAAATTTCTGGATTTGTCTATCTCAAATTTTACATATCTTCCATTAGAGTATCTTTTACAATCTCTTGCGCATCCACTTCCTACGATCTTTTCTTGTAAATCTACAATAATATTATTGTTTATTAACTTGCATATGCCAACAAAGCGGTCATAGGTTTTTTCTCCAGTCAATTTGCAGGAGACTTCATCTGATTTATGGATTATTTTTTTTGTTTTAATTTTACAAGAGTGATAGGTTATGTGACCTCTTTCCGCAGCTGATATTCCATTTAGTCTTATTTTTAAGTTACAAACACTTATTGTATCTGCGTCAATTACAGCTACTTTATCAGCAGAACATTTTATTTCTTCGCTAAATGTGTTTTGGCTGATTATCAATAAAATAAAATTAATTAGAAAAATTCTAAACATTCCTTAATTCCTTTATCAGACTAGAAAAGTGATTATAATGATTAATTCCAACAACTGTAAGTTAAAATACAAATGATTAAATCCGAGCGTGTTAAAAATATTATACAAATATTAAATAGAGTTTATCCCAATCCCCCAATACCTCTTGATCATAAAAACACATTTGAGCTTTTGATATCTGTATTACTTAGTGCGCAATGCACGGACCAGAGAGTTAACCAGGTAACACCAGATTTATTTAGATTAGCTGATAATCCTGAGGATATGTGCAAATTAGACTTAGATACAATCTATGGAATAATCAAGCCTTGTGGACTTGCTCCACAAAAATCATCTGCAATAAAGGAACTTTCGAAAATATTAGTTGATGATCATAATTCTAATGTACCAAATACATTTCAGGAGTTAGAAAGATTACCGGGGGTTGGACATAAAACAGCTTCTGTTGTTATGTCTCAAGGGTTTGGGTTTGCTGCATTTCCCGTGGATACACACATTCACAGATGTGCTCAGCGTTGGGGACTTACTAATGGAAAAAATGTAACCCAAACAGAACGTGATTTAAAAAGATTATTTCCTGAAAATCTATGGAATAAGTTGCATCTTCAGATAATTTTTTATGCTAGAGAATTTTGTCAGGCAAGGTCATGCTATGGTATTGAGTGTGAAATCTGTCGAACTTCTTTTCCAGATAGAAAATATCCAATAGAGGTAAAAAAACCTTAGGTAAACATTATTATTCTAATCTTATTATCAGGATAATACGTTTGTTTTACATTACACAATTGAAGAGGTACTTATGAATAGAATTTTTATGTTTTCGCTATCTGCTGTTATTATTTTTACATTAAGTAACCATGCACAGTCAGCCCAGTTTGACATTGATATGTTAAATAAACGAACTGATGGAGAAAAAATGGTCTACTCACAAGATGTCATACATATCAATACAAATGACACAATCAACTGGTTGCCAACATCTCCTGGGCATAACGTAGAATTTATTGCATATCCATCTAATGCGGATGTACCGCAAAAGCCATCCAAAGTTGGAAAGGAATTTAGCTTTACATTCATTGAACCTGGCATATATTTATACCAGTGTTCACCGCATAAAAGCATGGGTATGGTAGCTTTAGTCGTCGTAAATGATGATACAAGTAACTTAGATGAAGTAGCCACTACAAAGGTTTTTGGGAAAAGTAAGAAGAAGTTGGAACAACTTATCTCAGGGCTATAACTCAACCTTACACATAGGTAATTAAATATTATGGTCAATGTTGCAGTAATTGGTGCAGGTATATCTGGTTTAGCTCTTGCTAATACCATAAATAATAAAGCAGAAGTGGTACTCTACGAAAAATCACGTGGGTTTGGTGGTCGTGTCGCAACAAGAAGAGCTGACGATTTCAGTTTCGATCATGGCGCCCAATTTTTCAAAGCAAAAACTGTAGAATTTCATAATTATATTCAACCAATGATTGATCAGAATATAATTGAACTATGGAAAGCACAATTTATAGAAATTATCGATGGTAAAATAACAAATAAGCGAACCTGGGGTAATGATCCAGCTAATTATGTTGGGACTCCGTCGATGAACTCTATTGGTAAATACATGGCAAATGGTTTGAATGTTCAGTTATCAAAAAAAGTTGAAAAAATTTCTAGAGAAGATAGGTGGTTGGTTTACGATGAAAATAACGAAATTTTAGGAGAATATGATTGGGTTTTCTCTTCAATTCCGCCATCACAGGCACAACAAATGTTCCCAGATCTGAAAGTGATATTTCCCAATATTCCAAAATATGAAATGCTCGCTTGTTTTTCACTTATGCTGGGCTATGAAAAACCACTAGAATTAGACTTTGATGCGGCGTTGGTCAAAGGATTTGATATTAGCTGGATTTCTGTAAATTCATCAAAACCATCTAGAGATAAAAATTATACCTTGTTAGTTCACTCCACAAATAGGTGGGCACAGGAAAATATTGATAAGGACCGTGATTGGGTAAAAAATTATCTATGCGACGAATTAAAGAAAATAATTCCTATAAAAACAGAGAAGGCTGAATATATTGGATTACAGGGTTGGAGGTATGCCAATATTGTGAAACAACAAAAAGGATTTGAATATTTCTTAAATAATGAAAACCAAATTGGTTTATGTGGGGACTGGTTTATTCAAGGACGTATTGAAGCCGCTTATTTAAGTGGTGCGCATTTAGGTAAAGAATTTTTGTCATATATTGGTTAATTATACCTTATTCCAATACTCTAAAATTTTTGGGTAGGCATTTTTCCCATTTTTAGCTCTTTGATCTGCAGTAACATCGCCCCAATCATAAATTGCCCTTTTGTAAGCTGGTCTTGATTTTATTTTATCATACCAATCATCAAGATACTTCATATTCTTCCAGAGTGGCCGCATCATGAAAGAGTCCAATCTATGAAGATACACAACAAAAGAAATATCTGCTAGTGAGTATGCATCACCTGCAAGCCAATTATGAGTTGATAGATAGGAATTCATTTCGCTAAAGAGTAATTTGAATTCGATCATTGCTTCTTCAAGAAGAGGAGATTCTATACCTAATTCAATATTGACCTGATCATTTTTTTTGCGCACTTTATCTTTCATTTCCGAGTAGTACTTTTCTATTTTTTTTGGATCTTTCTTTTTATAAATATGTCTGTTTACTAGACAAACTCCAATTGTTCGACTTGCAACATGAATACCCTCATCAATTTTTCTCATCCATAAACGCATTTGGGCGAGATCCTTTGCCTTTTCAGGTCTTAGAGTTGGTGTTCCTCCAAATGTATCTTCAAGGTATTCTATTATCACTTGTGATTCTGGTATCGCGATGTCATCATGAATAATTACTGGAACAAGGCCCTTGGGATTTAATTTATGGAAATTTTCTGGCAGCTGATCAACATCACCTAATGCAGTATCAACTATGACACTCTCCCAATCTAAGTTTTTTTCTTCAAGATAAATCCTCACTCTCTGAGCGGCACTTGTTCTGTCATAATGGAATAACGTCAGCATTATCAAAGCTCCTTGGGTACCGTATTTAAGTTAATGCTGATATTTTTTCTTTGGGTAAAACTATCCAGCATGCCCTCCAATGAAAATTCTCTTCCAAGACCTGATTGTTTATAACCGCCATATGAATGTCCGGGTACCTGGCCTAGACCTTGATTTACTTGCACCCAACCAGATTCTATTGCGTGTGCAGCATTAATACCTCTTGTTATATCTCTTGTCCAAACATAAGCAGCTAGTCCATAATGACTCTGATTTGCCATTTTAATGACCTCATTTTCGTCTTCCCAAGGTATAGCGACAAGGACTGGTCCAAATATTTCTTCTTTTGCCAAACGCCATTCATTAGATTTATTTCGAAATATAGTTGGTATTGTGAAATATCCTTCACTTAAAGGACCTTCTTTTGGAGGAAGCCCTCCACAAATTATCTCTGTTTCTTTATTATCTAGGCCATCTTTAATATAGTCACAAACTTTTGTGTATTGCTTGTTGTTTATGATTGTTCCCATATCAGTCTTGTCATCTAAAGGATCACCAATGATTAATTTATCTAATTTATTTGCTAACTGTTCAATGAAGCTATCAAATATTCTTTTATGTAAGAACAGTCTTGATCCTGCGGTACAAGATTGGCTTTGTCTAGTGAAGCGCATTGCACCGATTATTCCATCTACTGTCCAATCTTCGTTAACATCAGGATATACAATTGAAGGACTTTTGCCACCAAGTTCAAGCGAAACAGGAAGCACCCTCTCAGCAGCTGCTCTCATAATTAATTTTCCAACAGCAGTAGAACCTGTAAATGAAAGTTTACTTATGTCAGGATGGTATGCCAGTGGTTCACCGCATTCACTCCCAGTTCCCGTTATTAGATTAAATACACCTGGTGGGATGTGTTTTTGACATATTTCTGCAACTTTTAAAACTGCTAGTGGTGCGTCTTCAGCAGCTTTCATCACTAATGTATTACCCGTGCATAATGCAGGGGCAATCTTACACGCTGCAAGCATCACTGGGGCATTCCACGGAATAATAGCCCCAACAACCCCTAAAGGTTCTCTTCGGGTATAGCTCAGCACATGCTCACCAAGTGGAATTGTTTCCCCCTTGAGTTCTGATGATAAACCGCCAAAATATCTAAAAATATCAACAACGAGATTAATTTCAGGTCTAGCTTGAGTTCTGATAGCGTTACCGGTTTCTTTTGCTATTATCTTTGCTATTTCTTCTTTTTGATCATCAATATCATTTGCTATATCAAGAAGTATTTTACCTCGCTCTTTTGGGCTAACCTTAGACCAAGATTGGAATGCAATTAATGATGATTTAACAGCAATATCAACATCCTCTTTTATGCCTCGAGGAACAGTTGCAAAAAGTTGTTTGTTAGCTGGACATTCTATTTCTATTTTTTGTTTACTAACACTATTAACATAATCACCATTTATGATCATTTTATGATCTATAATTTTTTCACTCATCTTGACCTCTGAATTCCTACTTGTTAATTAATTATCTTACACAAACACCTTATTTATAGTCAATATCTTGGTTTACACGCTCACACTTATTATTGATACAGTTTAATGTATAGGCGATCTGGTTTTGTGAATTATATACTTTCCTTAAACCATTCATCTTGCCAGCACTATAATTTGTTTCAGATTTCCTTGTAGAATTTTTATTATAAAATATCCATAAACCTTCTTTTAATCCGTCTTGGTATTTACCCTTATACCAAGTTACATTTGCTGTATCCCATATACACAAACTTTTACCAGTATAGGGTTTTGTTGATCCCTTTAAATATAAAATTCCTTTTTTCATGACTCCATCAACATCGTCACAAATTGTTTTTGTATGAAAAATAAAATATGAAGCTGATATTAAAATTATAAATATCATTAATTGGGTTATTTTTTTTTTAATATTCAATATTCTACTAGTTCATCATCAATCATTTGCCATAGGTACCATGTTGCAACAGTTCTGTATGGCTTCCATTTACTGGAGATGTATAAAATATTTTCGTGCTGTGTTTCTTTATCCAAATTAACAAGATTATAAGCTCTTTTGATCGCATTTATAAGACCAATATCTTTCAAGGGCAGTATATCTGGTAATGTCACATAGAATATAAAAAACATTTCGATGGTCCACTCTCCAATACCTTTTATTTTAATTAGATTATTATAAATTTCATCTTTTGATGCCGTCAAGAAGTATGAATTGGAAGTAATCTTTGGGTTATTTATGAAATAATCTGATATATTATTTATGTATTCAACTTTTTGCCTAGATAAACCTATTCCCCTCAGATCTTCTTTGTTTATTTCTTTTATTTTGATAGGACTAATGTCATTTTTTAGTACCTCTGAAAGCCTAAAGTATATGCTTTGGGCTGCTTTAACGGATATTTGTTGCCCAATAATTGATTTTATTAGCGTATTGAAGGGGTTGTTTTTAGAAATTAATACGTGATGTTGGTTTTTTTTTATAATTTCGCAAAGTATAGAGTCAACTTCTGATAAATATCTTATTGCCTCTTTCCAATATTTGGGTCTCATGGAATAATATTTGAAAAAGGATTACTCATCATCTGATTTTGGCTTAATAATTAGATCTGGCTCATCCATGTCATCATCTTCGACAAGGAAGTCATTATCATCATCAATTAGGTCTTCATTTTCGATATCAGGAATATCTATATCATTATCGTTTAATAACCCATCATCAGAGTCATCATCATTGATATCATCATCATGCATAATTATTGGGTTATCATCGTCAATTAATCCATCTTCTAGACTTTCATCTAATGGAGTTATATTTTTATTTTCTTCATCTGATTTTACAACAGTTTCAGATGCCTTGGATACTTTTGATATTATTGAGTCACTGGCTTGTGTATTATTATGAATTAGGACTGAAGTATTACACTCAGGGCATGAGGGATTGTCTTTATTAAGATCATAAAATTTAACTCCACATTCTTTACAGGTATGTTTTTTACCTAATTCAACTCGTACCACTGTTTAAGCCCTTTTCTTAGTTTTATATTATTATAAATTTTTTAGAATTATATATAGTATAATTTAATCTATTCCTATATATACATGATCATGCAATTAAACAACAAAAATAATGCTGTAATTGTTTATCAATCAAATTCTCTTCATGGTGCAATTAGGACGCCTAGTGATAAATCTATTTCACACAGGGCACTAATTCTCGGAGCATTATGCTTAGGTGAAACAACAATAAAGAATCTCTTACTATCCGAAGATATAATAAATACAGCAGAGGCTCTCAGACAATTTGGTGCGGATATAATCATAAATAAAGATGGTGAGTGTAAAATTTGTGGAATTGGAATTGGTGGACTTCTACAACCAGAAAAAAATATTTATTTAGGAAATTCTGGTACTTCAGCAAGGCTATTGATAGGCTTAATGTCTAGTTGTGAAGTAGTGGTAAAATTTGAAGGTGACGAGTCACTCTCAAAACGCCCAATGGATAGAGTGCTATCTCCACTTCAAAAGCTTGGGCTAGAGATTTTAGAGGATAACGATCGGAAATTACCTTTAACACTTAGAGGTGCAGCTATGCCAGTGCCTATTGATCATCAACTTACTATTCCATCAGCACAGGTTAAAACTGCCTTGATGTTATCTGCACTAAATATATCTGGAACATCAATAATAATTGAACCGATTAAAACTCGTGATCACACAGAAAATCTTCTTAAATTATTTGATGCAGATATAACAATAAATAAAAATTCAGATGGATATGATGTCATAAAAATAAATGGTCAAGTGAAGTTAACTCCACAGCAAATAGATATTCCTGGTGATCCAAGCTCTGCAGCTTTTTTTATCGTAGCTGGTTTAATTAAGCCAAATTCAAAACTGAAGATTACTAATGTGATGACAAACCCTACCAGGGCACATTTTATTGATGTTTTAAATAGAATGGGTGCAAATATTAAGATTGATAGAACATATTCTAAATGTGGAGAAGATGTTTGTGATCTGGAAGTAACATCAAGTGAGCTTAATGGTATTATTATAAAAAAAGAAGAAGCTCCTTTTCTTATAGATGAATTCCTGATTCTTGCAGTTGCCGCTGCTTATGCAAAAGGAACAAGCAAATTTTGCGGTTTATCTGAATTAAGAGTAAAAGAAAGCAATAGATTTGAAGCGATTATCAATATGCTATCTGCTTCAGGAGTTTCATGTCGGAATATTGGGGATGATATAGTTATTGATGGTAATGGTGAGGTTATTGGTGGGAGTGAAATCAAAACAAATTTAGATCATCGCACTGCCATGGCTAGCTTTATTTTGGGGTTAAATGCTCATAACGAAATCAGAATTGATGATATATCTCCAATTAATACAAGTTTTCCCGGGTTTACTCAATTATATACTCAGATTGGGGGTACGTTTAAAAGTTAATGACTAATTTAGGAAATATAATAATAGCAATCGATGGACCAGCGGCAAGTGGAAAAGGAACTATAGCAAAGAAATTGTCAGAATATTTTGGGCTTCCCTATTTAGACTCTGGTTTATTATACAGGATTGTTGCATCAGAGGTCATTAAGCATAATATTGATCCCACAAAAAAAAGATTAGTAATTGATCATGTAAAAAAGATAAACTTCGACAGAATTGATAATGGTAGTTTAAGAAATGATAATGTATCTCATGTCGCATCAATTATTGCGCAGTATAAGGAGGTCAGGGATGTATTATTAAGGTATCAAAGGAGCTTTGCTTTAAATGGTGTTGTTATGGATGGAAGAGACATTGGAACCGTTATATTTCCAAATGCAGACTATAAATTTTATATCACGGCCACATTGGAAGAGCGCACAAATAGAAGATTCATGGAGCTATTAGAACAAAATAGCGAATTAAATAGAAATATTGTTAAAAATGATATAAATAATAGAGATCAAAGAGACATTATGAGAAAAATTGCTCCACTAGCTAAGGCAGATGACGCAATTGAAGTAGATACTACTTTTATGAAAATTGATGATGTAATTGACTTTATTGTAAAATACATACATAAAGATAAAAAATCTTAAGAATCGGAGAATGAGAATATATGATAAATAACAACCCTAATAAGCTAAATCCCACAATTGATGATTTTGCTGCACTTCTTGATGAAAGTATGAGTAAGATAAATTTATCTGAAGGTACTATTATAAAAGGTGTGGTGACAGCACTTGAGAATGACTTTGTTATTGTTGATGTTGGTTTAAAAACAGAAGGGAGAGTTCCCTTGAGAGAATTTAAGTCTTCTACTGGTCAAATTATTCCTCAAGTCGGAGAAGACGTGGATGTTTATTTGGATCGCATTGAGAATTCAAATGGGGAAGCAGTGCTCAGCAGAGAGAAAGCGCGTCGTCAAGAAAGTTGGAATAAACTAGAAAAACTTCATGCTGACGGTATCAGAGTTGAAGGCGTAATATTTGGGCGAGTTAAGGGTGGTTTTACAGTTGACTTAGATGGGGCTATTGCATTTTTGCCAGGGAGTCAAGTTGATATTAAACCAGTGAGAGATGTTGGTGGTATGCTTAATGTTTCCCAACCTTTCCAGATTCTTAAAATGGATAGAAAAAGAGGTAATATAGTTGTTTCAAGAAGAGCAATTATTGAAGAATCCAAAGGTGAAATTGACCAGCAACTAGCAAACTCACTTGAGGAAGGACAAACACTTGATGGTATTGTCAAAAATATCACAGATTATGGTGCATTTATCGATCTAGGCGGAATGGATGGACTGCTTCATGTAACGGACATCTCATGGAGAAGAGTTAATCATCCAAGCGATTTATTAAAGATTGGTCAATCCGTAAAAGTTCAGATTATTAAAATTAATCCTGAAACCAAGAGAGTAAGTTTAGGCATGAAACAATTGGAAATGGATCCATGGGAAGATATTGCTGGAAAATATCCAATAAACACACAACTTAAGGGTAAAGTCACAAATATTACAGATTACGGTGCTTTTGTAGAAATTGAGCCAGGCATTGAGGGACTTACCCACGTTTCTGAGATGAGTTGGACAAAAAAAAACGTTCATCCTGGAAAAATTGTATCCAGTTCACAAGAAGTTGAAGTAGTAATATTAGAAATAGATTTTGAAAAAAGAAGGATTTCTCTTGGAATGAAACAATGTGTTGAAAATCCATGGGCAAACTTTGCAGGAAATCATCCTGTTGGATCAGTAGTTTCTGGTGAGGTAAAAAATTCAACGGAGTTCGGTCTGTTTGTTGGTCTCGAAGATGAACTGGATGGAATGATTCATTTATCTGATCTGGATTGGAATGAAAAACCAGAAGTTTCATTGGAGAAATATAAAAAAGGTGAGTCCATTGAAGTGAAAGTTATTGATATTGATGTAGAAAAAGAACGTATAAGCCTCGGAGTAAAGCAGCTATCAGGAGATCCTTATGCAGGATTAAAACAGATCAAGAAAGGTGATGTTGTTACATGTTACATAACAAATATTCGAGATGGAGGTTTGGATGTGACAATTGGACAAGACGGGGTGCCTTGCTCAATAAAAAGAGCCGATTTATCCGTAGATAAATCTGAACAAAGACCTGATAGATTTGATATTGGTGAAATGGTAGATGCAAAAGTTACTCAAATAGACTCAAAGAACAATAAAATTACACTATCAATAAAAAGTCTCCAAATTGATCAAGAAAAAGAAGCTGTTGAACAATATGGTTCTGCTGACTCAGGAGCATCTCTTGGGGATATTTTAGGGGAAGCTTTAAATATCAGCAATGAAAAACAAGATGATAGTGACAAGTAAACAAAAAAGAAAACTAAAGAAGCTAAAGACGACTTAGACTCTAGTGATATAGTTTAAATTTAGTACTTTTTTGAATAATTTTTTTTTGTTTCTATAACCATAAAGGTCTTAAATTCTATGGTTTTCGTTAATAATCCTGACTTAAAGGGCTACAGAAAGCGACTATTTTTCTGGAGAACAATTTCTGTAATAACAATTGCAATGATTGTTTATCTATCATTTGAAAAAAACGAAGAAAACTCAAGTCAAGACTATATTGCAAATTATAATATTTCTGGAATGCTGATAACTGCCGATAAAATTATAGAAGATTTAGAAGAGTTAAAGTCAAATAATAGGGTCAATTCAATAATCATAACAGTTGATAGCCCCGGTGGAACTACAGTGAGTGCGGAAGAAATTTATCTAAAATTAAAAGAAATTTCATTATCTAAGCCCACAACAATAGTAATGAGGAATATTGCTACATCGGGAGCATATTTGCTATCACTCGGAGGAGACATCATCTTCTCAAGAGAAAATACTATTACAGGTTCGATTGGGGTTTTGTTACAATGGGCAAGAGTTGATGATGCTCTTTCAAAATTAGGGATTGAAATAAATGAAATAAAAAGTGGGAAACTTAAGGCTGAACCAGATTTTTTTGGCGAAGTTGATGATGAAACCCAGCAAGTAACAAAAGAGATAATAGATGAGACATTTGATTGGTTTCTAACAATTGTTAAAGCAGAACGAAATTTGAGTCCAATAGAAATTAATAAAATTTCGGATGGTAGAATTTTCACAGGTAGACAAGCTATTAAGTTAAATTTAGTTGACAAAATCGGTGATAAAAATGATGCCAAAAAGTGGCTTATTGAGAATAAGGGAATTGATTCAAATTCACCAATCATTGATTATAAAAAATCAAATAAGCCGAGTTTTATTGAACTAAGTCTTGCAAATATTATGGATTATTTTAATATTACCACATCATATACAGGTCTTGTACGCTCCAATTTATCTTTGATCAACAATGGTGGTTTACAATCTGTATGGGATCATAGAACTAATTAATTCTAGGGAAACAATGAAGAAATCTCAGTTAATTGATCAATTAGCAAAAGAATATCCGCACCTTTACCATAGAGATATTGAAAAAGTTGTAGATGTTTTTTATAACTCTATTACTGAGGCATTAGCAAACGGTCAAAGAGTCGAATTAAGAGGTTTTGGGGCCTTCTCAGTAAAAGAACGTAGTCCTCGTATTGCAAGAAATCCAAAAAATGGAGATAGAGTAGCTGTATCTAGCAAAAAACTTGTTTATTATAAACCAGGAAAAGAACTCAAAGAACGTATCAATAAATAAAATCAAGCGGTATTAGGTGGGGGGCTAGTCTTTTTTGAATCAATTAATTAAAAACGCTCTATTTTGTGCCATTGACATGAAAGATACGGATCAAGCAGTATCTCTAATCAATGAAATAAAAGAAAATATAGATGGTATCAAGATTGGTATGGAGGCATTTTATGCCATGGGTGTTAATGGCTATTTAAGATTATATGACTTTGGTCTGCCAATTTTTCTCGATTTGAAGCTTCACGACATACCAAATACTGTCAGCTCAGCAATTAAATCATTATTACCATTAAATCCTTTTATGATAAATATTCATACGACTGGTGGAAGTGAGATGATGAGAGCAGCCGTTGAGGCAATAAGTAATAATGAAATTAAAAAGCCTAAACTTATTGGAGTAACAATTCTTACAAGCATGAACGAAGATAGTTTTAATGAACAAGGAATATCAATAAAAGTTGAACAACAAGTAATAAACTTATCTAATCTAGCAAAAAAATGCGGTTTGGATGGAGTTGTATGCAGCCCATTAGAAGCAAAAAATGTTAAGAATACCTGCGGTGAGGATTTCCTTACAGTAGTTCCTGGCATTAGACCAAATAATTCTGCAACGAACGATCAAAAAAGAATTTTAACTCCAAGTGAGGCAATTAAAAATGGAGCAGACATACTTATAGTAGGTCGACCGATAACTCAAGCTAAAGATCCAAATCAAGCTGCAAGAAAAATAAAAGAGAGTATAATCCCATATGAGCGTTAAGATTAAAATATGTGGAGTAAGAGAACAAGAAAATATAGAGTGTTGTATTGAAAATAAAGTAAATATGATTGGTTTTGTCTTCCATAATGATAGCCCCAGAAATATTTCAATAAAAAATGCTTCTAATTTAGTTAAGTTGTATAAAAATCACATAGAGATTGTTGGCTTAGTTGTAGATCCATCAGATGACTTATTAGATCAAATAATTGATAAAGTAGGTATTTGTAAGATTCAATTTCATGGAAATGAGTCCCCTGAAAGGATCTTTTTCATAAAAGAGCGTTATAATATTTCTTCCATAAAGGCAATCCCTGTATCGCATAATTTAAGTACCTTAGAAATAGACCCATTTCATGAAGCAAGTGATTATATATTATTCGACACTCCGCCCATGAGTTCAACCAATAGGCCTGGGGGTAATGGAGTTGCTTTTGATTGGCATTTAGTAAAGAAATTGAATATTGTTAAACCCTGGATTTTATCAGGAGGCCTTAATATTGAGAACGTAAAAGAAGCAATTTCGTTCACAAAAGCAAACTTTGTTGATGTATCTTCTGGAGTTGAAGAATCTTTGGGCATAAAGAATAACGATTTGATAACAAAATTCGTATATAATGCTAGGAACTCTTAATAAGGTAAAATATTAGATGGAAAATATAAACTCTTTTAAGCTCGGTCCAGACCAAAATGGAAAATTTGGAATATTTGGTGGTAGATTTGTAGCAGAAACTTTAATGCCATTAATTCTGGATCTTGAAAAGGCATACAATGAAGCAAAATCTGACAAAATATTTCTTTCAGAGCTGCTTTACCTAAATAAGTATTATACTGGAAGACCAAGCCCTTTATATTTTGCTGAAGGTCTTACGAACTATTTGGGATCTGGTAAGATATATTTTAAAAGAGATGAGTTAAATCATACTGGTAGCCATAAAATCAATAATTGCTTGGGACAAATTCTTTTGGCGAAGAGAATGAAAAAAACAAGAATAATCGCTGAGACTGGAGCTGGTCAACATGGTGTTGCAGTTGCAACTGTTGCAGCAAGATTTGGGTTGCCTTGTGTAATATACATGGGTGCAAAAGATGTTGAAAGGCAGAAGCCAAATGTCTTTAGAATGAAGTTATTAGGAGCAGAAGTAATAGCAGTAAAATCAGGTAATTCAACACTAAAGGATGCCATGAATGAAGCACTTCGTGATTGGGTAGCGAATGTTAGAGATACATTTTATATTATTGGTACTGTAGCAGGACCACATCCATACCCATCTATGGTTAGGGATTTCCAATCAGTTATTGGGCATGAAGCAAAAGAACAGATATTAGAAGCTGAAGGACGATTACCACATCAATTGATTGCATGCATTGGAGGTGGATCAAATGCTATGGGTTTATTTTATCCTTTTCTAGACGACTCGGATGTCAAAATAACGGGAGTTGAGGCAGGAGGCATGGGTCTTGATGGAGACCAGCATTGTGCAAGCTTATCCGCTGGAAGACCTGGCGTATTGCATGGCAATAGAACATATTTATTACAAGATGATGAAGGGCAAATAGTTGAGGGTCACTCAATATCAGCAGGTTTAGATTATCCTGGCATTGGTCCTGAGCATTCATGGTTAAAAGAAAGCGGTAGAGTTGAGTATGTAGCTATAACCGATAAAGAAGCTGTAGAAGCCTTTAAAATTTGTACAAAAACTGAAGGGATTATTCCTGCATTAGAGCCATCGCATGCACTAGCGCATCTGATAAATATAAGTAGCGATTTGTCAAAAGATGAAATAGTTATTATGAATCTTTGTGGCAGAGGAGATAAGGACATATTTTCAATTGCAGAGTATCTAAATATGGAGATTTAGTAGTTGAACAAAAGGATTAAAGATTGCTTTAGTAAATTATCAGAAAAAAATAAAAAAGCGCTAATTACGTTTCTTACTGCCGGTGACCCAAATTTTAATTTATCATTAGAATTAATTAAAGAACTACCCGGTGCCGGTGCTGACATAATTGAGATTGGTATGCCTTTCAGTGATCCAATGGCTGATGGACCTGCAATACAAGCATCTTCATTAAGAGCAATAAAGGCTGGTCACACAATGCAAAATA
>CALJEH010000059.1 GCA_938074435.1 uncultured Alphaproteobacteria bacterium | reverse complement strand
TGATGAAATTGATAAATAAAGCCAATTGAGTGTCTCCGACTAATTGTTCTTTCTTGATCGTTCATTTTTGAGAACTTCACACCATTGATTGTTATATCTCCAGAATCTGGTTGCTCCAATAATCCAGCTATATGTAATAAGGATGATTTTCCAGAGCCTGAACTGCCAATTAAAGAAATAATCTCACCTCTATTAATAATAAGATCCACATTTTTTAAAACATTTATTTTATTATCACCCTGAGTATATATTCTAGAAATACCACTTAAAGATAATACGCTATCCTCTTGATTCTTAATGGTATTATTCATTTCTTAACACCTTAACTGGATCAATTTTTGATGCTTTCCATGATGGATAAATTGAAGCAATAATTGAAAATGACAAAGCCATTAATATAACAGATAATAATTCAGTATTATCAATCTCTGCCGGAAGCTTTGCTAAATAATACATTTCTGGTGAGAACAGGTCAGTGCCTGTTATTTTTGATATCAACAATCGTATAGCATCAATATTTCTACAAAAAATTATTCCTATAATAACGCCTAGTGTTGTTCCAATTACACCAATTGCTGATCCTGTTATAAAAAATATTCTTATGATGGAATTTTTCGAAGCACCCACTGTTCGGAGAATAGCTATGTCAGAATTCTTATCTTTTACTAGCATGATTAGACTTGAAACAATATTTAAGCCAGCTACCAATACAATTAATGATACTATTATAAACATTAGATCTCGCTCAACTTCAAGTGCAGTAAAAAATGTTTTATTTTGCTCTTTCCATGATGAGAGATAATAAGTATTACCAATAAGGCTTCTCATACTTGCAATCACTGGTAAAATTTCTTCGGGATCATCCAAAAAAACCTCGATAGTATTAACAGATCCCTTTTTACTAAAATATTTCTGCGCCTCTTCTAAAGGCATATATACAAAATTTGAATCGTATTCAGACATACCAATATTAAAAATTCCTGATATTCCATAGGATTTAATTCTTGGTGTCGTACCAAACGGAGTTTGTGAGCCTTTTGGTGAAATTAAGGTTAGTTGCTCTCCAATACCTAGCAAGAGGTTCCTTGACATACCTGTCCCAATTAACAATCCATCTTTAGACCTATACTCGTCAAGTATCAGATTATTATCAATTTTTGGTACATTTTGAATGTCACCGTACGAAATTGCCTTAATAATCGCACCAGACGTTTGATCTCCAGATGACACCATTACTTGTGAGTATATTGTTGGAATAACCGAATAAACATTATTAATTTTTTCCAGTTCTTTCCTTAGCTCAGCATAATCATCTATACCTTGGTCATATGATTGAATTGTGATGTGACCATTAATACCCAGTATCTTATCCAGCAACTCTGATCTAAAACCATTCATGACAGCTAATACTATAATTAAAGTTGCCACTCCGAGCATAATTCCAACAAGTGAGAAGAAGCTAATTATAGATATAAAGCCTTCTTTTTTTTTGGATCTAAAATACCTAAAAGCAATCTTCCATTCAAATGAAGAGAATGCTCCAGGTTGCTTTAATGAATTATTATTATTGGAATTAGTCATTTTCAAAGATCTCAAGAAATGAATCTATACTTTGAACCTCAACAGTTCCAGTTTTTCTATCTTTTATCTCTAAACTTTTACTTTCAATAGATTTATTCCCTAAAATTATTTGTTTTGGTATACCAATAAGATCCATCTTATTGAGTTTTTCACCTATGGAACTACTTGTGTCATCATACAAAATAGCACATTTACTTTTCATTTTTTTGTAGATCATATCGCATAAATCTACAAGTTCTTCATTTTTTGAGTTGAGGCATATCAATGCATAGTCGAATGGTGAAACACTTTTTGGCCAAATTATACCCTTGTCGTCATGACTCGCTTCAATAATTGCAGCTACTAATCTTGAGACACCAATGCCATAAGATCCTGATTGAATTGATTTTGTAACGCCATCCTTGTCTTGGACATTTGCATTTAAAGGCTTTGTGTATTTATCACCAAAATAAAAAACATGTCCAACTTCTATCCCCCTCATTTCTAACCTATTTTTTTCTTCAACTTTTGACTCATAAGTATCTTGTTTGTACATGTCGTCAGTGACTGTATAAAATTCAGTCCACTTAGAAACAATATTTTCTGAGTCTTTTTGATAATCAATTTCATCTGGTATATTCATATCGAGTATTCTTTTGTCGATGTATACCTTGCTTTCACCAGTATTGGCGAGTACTATAAACTCATGACTCAAATTCCCACCTATGGGACCGGACTCTGCTGACATTGGTATAGCTTTCAATCCAAGTCTCTGAAATGTTTTAAGATATGATAAAAACATTTTATTATAGGATAATTTTCCATCTTCTTCAGTGACATCAAAAGAATATGAGTCCTTCATCAAGAACTCCTTACACCTCATCACTCCAAAGCGTGGTCTAACTTCGTCTCTAAACTTCCATTGAATATGAAAAAGTATCTTTGGAAGTGACTTATAAGATTTGAAATAATGGCTTGAAATATCAGTAATTTGCTCCTCATTTGTTGGTCCATAGAGGATTTCTCTATCGTGTCTATCTTTCATACGCAACATTTCGGCGCCATAGTCATCATAACGTCCACTTTTCTTCCATAATTCGGCAGATTGAATTGTTGGCATTAATAATTCTATTGCACCAGCATTTACTTGTTCTTCACGAACAATTTGTTCAATTTTTTTCAAAACTGCATGACCAAATGGAAGCCAAATATAGATCCCGGAACTAGACTGCCTTATCATTCCTGTTCTCAGCATTAATCGATGAGAAACAATCTCAGCATCTTTTGGAACTTCTTTTAGAGTTGGAAGAAAGTATTCAGTTAGTCTCATAGTTAAATCACGCTATACCTAAAATTGAGTCAATACTCATTATATCAAAATAAAACATGGCTATTAGTACCATCAATAAAACAAGCGTTAGGACACTTGTTATTAATATTTTATATAATAGATTTGGATTAATTGGAACACTACCATGTATGCCTTTCTCATCAACACCTTGATCTGCATGAGTAACGATCTTTAGTGGCAAAATAATAAAGAAAACAACCCACCACATAATAAAATAAGTACCAAAAAGTGTAAAATAATTCATAAATTTATCCTAAACATAGGTCAACCTAACTTTTATTATAGGCTTTTTTCCCCATTTTGAATACAGGTCATTCCTTATTGACTTTTCTATGTAGCCTGACATGAAATCAATATCCCTTTTTTTTGCTTTTGGAAGTGAATCCACCGAATTATCAATTAATAACTCAATAAAGTTTTTTGTGTTTTCAACCCCATTTAGTTTACTAGGGATACCGAGAATTTCTATGATTGGATCCACATACAACACATTATTTTTATCTAATACCAAAGTTGTAAAAATTACACCTGATTCCTGCAATCTTCTTCTGTCCTTAAGCAGATAATCATCATTTTTGATCAATACATCACCATCTCTTAAATAAAAGCTTGGTTCATTTTGTTCGATAATATTCGGTTCGTTCGGATAGAGTTGAACTAGATCACCATTTTTCACAAACAATGGATTACTGATTTTATTTTTTTTAGCAAAACTAACATGCTCTTTGAGATGAAAAAGTTCTCCGTGCATTGGAATTAGGGTCTGAGGTTTTAAAAAAGTATATAGTTGCTCTACCTCTGGACGTGAGGGATGTCCAGTTGTATGGATATCATGAGTAGTTTCATCTATAATATCAGCTCCAAATTCAATAATTTTATTTTTTAAATAACCTACCGAATTCTCATTTCCTGGAATTGTTTTTGACGAAAAGACAACAACATCACCTAATTTTAGCGATATTAATGGATTTCTTCCATTAGCTATTTTAGCCAGAGATGCATTTCCTTCACCTTGGCTACCTGTACATATTATCAAAACATCTTTTTTGGAGAGTTTAGGAAGATCCCTCTCATCATTAAAGAAAATATCTTTTTCTATATAACCACATATTTGAGCAACCTTTACAAACCTCTTAATAGACCTCCCTGACAAAACTATATTTCTTTTGTTAATTCTTGCAGCGTTTATAATTGATATTAACCTTGAAACATTTGATGAGAATGTAGTTACAATCGCAAGCCCTTTTATATTTTTTATAACTTTTATTAAATTTTCACCAACCTTACTTTCAGTTAATGATGTTTCTTTCTTAAATATATTTGTAGAATCACAAACTAATACATCACATTGATCGGTTCCAATTTTTTTAAATTTATCTATATCAGTCTTTCTATTAATTACTGGCTTTTCATCTATCTTCCAATCACCTGAATGGATTATGTTAAATCCATCTATTGATATTTTAAGAGCATTTGGTTCAGGAATAGAATGAGCAACATTAATTAACTCGATATTAAATTCACCTATCTTAAATTTTGCGTTATCTTTTAATAATTTTATATCCAACATTAGCTCTGAATAATCTTCAGAAATTTTTTCTTTTATAAGCTCGGAAGTAAATTTTGTGCAATAAACTGGAACATCTATTTTATCATTAATAAGTGTATTTATTGCGCCATAATGGTCTTCGTGAGAATGGGATAATATAATACCCATTAATTTATTATTCTTCTTATTCAGAAAATCAATATTTGGAATTAGAATATCAATCCCTGGATAATGTTCATCTGCAAAACCTATCCCACAATCAACCATTATCCAATGTATATCTCCATTAGCTATTCGATAGCCATATAAATATAAATTCATTCCAATTTGCCCAGCCCCACCGATGGGACTGTATAGCACTTCTATATTTTTTTTTGTCATATACTCTCTTCTATTAAAATATTACTGGTGTTAATTAATTCAATTTTGCCATCTATCAAGAGTAACAAATTACCATGATCATCAATACTCTCAAATAATCCTTCTTTTGATGTATTGCTTGTTTTCACTATTATCTTTTTACCAAAATGATTGCATCTAGATAGCCAAAATTCTTTGACTACATTGAAATTCACACCATAACCCCAATTATTTATCATTTCCTTAAGATTTTTAAGTAAAGTTTCAAAACACAAATCTAATTGAATACCCCTATTAAAATCATCAATATATGAATATTCATTATTTGCAGAATACGGCTTAAATACATTTATACCAATACCTAGGATCACGAATAGTCTTTTTTTATGAGTGATACTTTGAATCAATATACCAGCAACTTTCTTGTCATCTACAAAAACATCATTTGGCCACTTAAGACTTACTTTTTTACCTGACAAAAAACTCTCAACAGACTTAGCTACAGCAACTGATGATAAGATACTGAACTGACCAAGATTAGAATAATTTATTTTATCAGATTTTAATATCCTAGTTACATACAGACCCCCGTGAGGAGATGACCATGTTTTATTAACTCTTCCTTTACCATGAGTCTGAACCTTAGATGTTATCCAATCAATATCCTTTTCAGATTTAATAACATCTATTGCTCGCAAATTCGTCGAGTCAATCACATCATGGTGTTCAATATTTGACTCAAATTTAAAAGAATTCATCAGGAAAAAAGTGCTAATGAAGCTGTTTGAGCAAAAGAAATAAATATAGATGGTTTTACAAAAAATAATAAAACGAAAGCTGTCAGTACATATATTATTGAATTTAATCTTTTAGATACCGGATCATATGTAATAACAGACTCTTCAAAATACATAATTTTTATAATTCGGAGATAGTAGAAAGCACTGATAACACTTGATAGGACACCAAAAACTGCAAGATAATACAACTCGACGCTAATTGCAGCATAGAGAACATAGAATTTAGCAAAAAATCCTGCAAGTGGAGGAATGCCTGCTAGTGAAAAAAGAAGTATTGAAATTATTATGGCATTTATTGGTTTAGTTTTTGATAGTCCAGATAATTGATTTATATCTTCTATATGCTCATCTCCATTTTTCAATGCAATTATAGATATAAATATAGCTAATGACATAGCTAAATATATTAATAAGTACAGACATAAACTCGTAACACCCTCAATAGATCCATTAATAACCCCCATCAAAGCAAAACCCATATGACTTATTGATGAATATGCCAAGAGTCTTTTTATGTTGCTTTGACCAATTGCAGAGAATGCACCTAAAAACATCGAGAGTATTGAGAGTAAAATTAAAATTGATTGCCAGTCATCTACTAAACCAGGAAGAGCGGTAAATAGCATTCTAGTAATTAGCCCAAGTGCTGCAATCTTAGGTGCGACCGCAAAAAATGCTGTAATTGTTGTAGGTGAACCCTCATAAACATCAGGAGTCCACATATGAAAAGGTACGGCTGAAATTTTAAAGGCAAAACCTGCTAGTGTAAATGCCAAACCAATTAATATACCAACTTCATAATCAACAAGAGTAGATGCAATATCAGTATAGTAAATTGAACCTGAGTAACCATAAACAAGTGAAAGTCCATACAATAATATACAAGATGATAATGAACCAAGAACAAAATATTTCAGACCAGATTCTGTTGATTTTGATGATTTATTTCTAATTGATGCAAGTACATACAACGGTAAGCTTTGTAGCTCAATAGATAGATATAAGGTAACCAGATCATTTGATGAAACCATCAGCATCATACCTATTACCGATATTAGAATTAAAATAACATATTCAAATTTAAGTAACTTAATATTTTTAAGATAGATATTTGATACTATTAAAATTATTATGGTTGAGACCAAAATCAGTATTTTAAGATATTGCGAAAAAGAATCTGCAATCAATGAATTACCAAATGCAACCCCATCTGGGATAAATCCTGATAAGATAATAGCAGTTATTAATAGTAGGAAAATTATGGCAAGATTTGATACTATTTGATATGAGTTTTCATTTTTTCTAAAAACACCAACCATTAGTAGCACCATTGACATAATTGACAACATAATTTCTGGTAATAACGGCATATAGATAAACATATTCATTACAACACCTTAATTAACATTCTGTACATTTATAAATGATTGATATTGATCTACTGCAACATTATAATTTTCAATTAAATTTGATGTGCTAGCTGAGGTTAATTCTATGATAAGATTTGGATAAACACCAAAAAGAATGATTAAAAAAGCTAATGGAAATAAAATAACATATTCTCTGGCATTTATATCTTTTAACTCTTCTATTGCTTTATTTGTTATTAATCCAAACACAACCCTCTTATATAACCACAGTGCATAAGCAGCTGATAAAATTACTCCGGTTGTAGCTAAAATTGCAACATAGATATTTATTCTAAATGCACCGATCAATGATAAGAATTCACCGACGAAGCCGCTTGTTCCCGGCAATCCAACATTAGCCATTGTAAAAATAAGAAATAAAGCTGCAAAAACCGGCATTTTTTTTACAACACCTCCGTATACACTGATTTCTCTAGTATGAAGACGATCGTATACAACACCGACTGAGAGAAATAATGCTGATGATATTAGACCATGACTTAGCATTTGGAAAATACCACCTTGTATTCCCTGTTCAGTAAATGTGAAAATACCCATTGTTACAAAACCCATATGTGCAACTGAAGAATATGCTATTAGCTTTTTAATGTCTTCTTGCGCAATAGCAATAAATGAAGTGTATATGATAGCTATTATTGAAAGCACAAACACAAAATCCATAAAAACAAATGAGCCAACAGGAAATAATGGAATTGAAAATCTCAAAAGCCCATACCCACCCATTTTTAAAAGAACACCAGCTAATATTACAGATCCAGCTGTAGGTGCTTCAACGTGAGCATCTGGCAACCATGTGTGAACTGGGAACATTGGCATTTTCACTGCAAATGAAATAAAGAATGCTAACCACAGCCATGTTTGAATTGAATAATCAAAGAGGTAACCATTCAACTCAACAATATTAGTGGTCCCGGTGATAATATATATGTAGATTATTGCTATTAACATTAGAACAGAACCACTCAGGGTGTATAAAAAGAATTTAAATGTTGCATAAACACGCCTTGGTCCGCCCCAGACACCAATTATCAGGAACATCGGAATCAGGCAAGCCTCAAAAAACAAATAGAAAACAACTAAATCAAGAGCACAGAAAACACCAATCATTAAAGTTTCCAAGATCAAAAAAGCAATCATATATTCTTTTACTTTTTCTTTTATTGAATCCCAGCTAATAAGGATACAAAACGGCATGAGGAAAGTAGTAAGTATAATTAGGAATATAGATATCCCATCAACCCCAACATGATATGTAATATTTTCTGATAGCCAGTAATATTGTTCGACATATTGGAATGAAGAGATTACTTTGTCAAAATTAATCCATAATAATAATGAAACAATGAAGTTAACTATACTGGCATAGAGAGCAACTGTTTTTATGTTTCTTCTTCCAATATCATCGTTACTATTTATTAGTAAAATTATAATACTACCAAATATTGGGATGAGTAATAAAGTTGATAAGATTGGCCAAGACATTTATCAACCCCTACCAATAATAATATAAAATGTTATAAATATTGATA
>CALJEH010000058.1 GCA_938074435.1 uncultured Alphaproteobacteria bacterium | reverse complement strand
GAAGATATGAATAACTCAAAAAAATATTCAAATCCTTTATCAACCATTATTTATGATACGATAAAATACTACCCTGCTGAGGACTACCATCAAAAATATTTATTTGGGAACGCTCTGTAATAGGAAAAATTAATCTATTAAACTCGTAAAATATAGATACAAAAATGATCATTTCGCATACATCAGACATACATCTGCCACTAACTTTCAAACCAACTATTTCAAGCCTATTCAATAAAAGAGTGATTGGATATATCAATCATAACTCCAACAGAAGAAATGTTCATAAGCTCGAAAATTTAGAACTTATACTGAATGACATAAAACTAAAAAATAAAACAGGCCATACAATATTATCAGGAGATATTGTGAACTTATCTCTCGAAGAAGAATTTATTAACGCAAATGACTTTCTAGGTAAATACTTTACCAAAAATAACTTATCAATTATTCCTGGCAATCATGATGCTTATGTGAATATAGAATATAAAAATTCTCTATATTACTTAGCAAATTACCTCAATGAATGTGATCCCTTGAACCAAGACAGTATGTTTCCGTACTTAAAAAAAATTAAGAATATAGCATTAATAGGTATATCAACTGCAGTCCCTTCTCCACCCTTTATGTGCTGGGGTAGAGTTTCAAAAGAACAATTAATGAAACTTGAAAAAATTCTCTCTTCAATCGAAAAAGAAAACAATTTTGTTTTATTATTCTTACATCATCCAATACACCATTATGGAGCATTTAATCATAAAGGGTTGCTCAACAAAGAAGAATTAATTGAAACTATTTCAAAATTTAATATCCATCTAATCATCCATGGTCATTTACACAGAGAGATCCATAATTCAATTCAAATAAAAGAGATCTCGGTCCCATGTATTGGTGCACCATCTGGCTCGAGAGATAAAAATAGTGGGCTTTCATACCTTGAATATCAAATAGATAAAATAAATGACAAATGGAATTTAAAGGTATATCGTCGCGAATATAATTTTACTGATGAAATGTTTAAGAGTTTTATTTTAAAGGAAGTCTCTTATGATTGATAGAATATCACCCTTAACAATTAAAATTATTTGCGGTGGTTTGATTCTTGCTATTGCTGTAGGTATCAGACAATCATTTGGATTATTCCTTGATCCAGTAAGTACAACTCTCCAAATCGGACGTGAAACTTTTGCATTATCAATAGGACTCATTAACCTTATGTGGGGAGCTCTTGCGCCATTCACTGGCGCTTTATCTGATAAATTCGGCCTGAAAAAAGTCGCTATATTTGGTACAATCCTCTACTCTTTGGGAATTTATATATTATCAAACTCAAGCCATGGTTATGAACTTATTATTGGAGGGCTAATAGTAGGTGCTGGACTGTCAGGCTTAGGGTTTACTGTTATACTTGGTGCAGTCGGTAAATTCGCTCCACCAGAGAAGAGAGGCACCGCGCTTGGTCTTACAACTATGGGTGGTTCCATAGGAATGTTTCTTGGTATACCAGTATCTGGAACGCTAATTGCGTCTACTGGATGGTCGTCTGCATTTTTCTGGTTGGCAATCATATCGCTTGTAATGCTACCCCTAGTATACGGCCTTGTTGATAGCAAAACATCAAATGATAAAAAAACAAAACTAGCCTCTGAGGATAAAGGTGAAACGTTAAAAGAGGTATTAAATCATGCTTTTAACTCAAAGCACTTTGTACTGCTAGTATGCGGATTCTTCATATGTGGTTTTCATGTTAACTTCATTGTGTCCCATTTACCAGCCTTCATAAGTGATATGTCATTGCCCGGTAATGTTGCAACTACAGCTCTAGCTCTAATTGGCTTTGCGAATATTTTTGGAGTTGCAATAGCAGGAAGGTTAGGTGATAAATATAGCAAAAGTGATGTCCTTGTGGTCCTTTACAGCCTAAGAGCTATAGTCTTTACAATTTATATACTTACTCCAATTACAGCTTCTTCAACGATGATTTTTACTTTCACCTTGGGTCTTTTATGGCTGGGTACAGTTCCACTAACTAGTGGTCTCGTTGCAACATTTTTTGGCCCAAAATATATGTCAATGCTATACGGTATCGTATTTTTTGGACATCAATTAGGTGGATTTTTTAGCTCTTGGCTTGGTGGAAAGATTTATGACTTCACAGGTAATTATGATATCATGTGGTGGTTCTCTGTGTTTCTTGGAGTATTCGCAGCGTTATTACATTATCCAATAAAAGATAAAGTAATTATTCTATTCGGAAGTAGATAACTATATTCTATATATTCTACTGGCTGTGTTATAAAAAATATCCTTTTTTGCACTTTGCTGAAGATGATCAGTAGCCTGATTATATGCATCGATTATATCTTTGTATTCACACCAGATTTTTTCAATTGGGAAATTTGAACCAAACATACATCTGTCAGAGCTATATATTTTAAGAACCTGGTTAACAATATCTCTTATAAAGATTGGATCATTTTTATTCATAAAAGTCCCCAAACCAGATAGTTTTATGATCAAATTATCAAATTCTGACAAAGCTGTCATAAAATCAAACCAAATTTTCATTGAGTTATCAGATAAATTGTGTGGCATCCCCGCGTGCTGTAAGATAAATGTTACATCAGGATACCTTGATAGCAATCTTAGTGCTTGATCTTTCTGCCCTTGAAACATCTGTAGTTCAAAAATTGAATTATGTTTAGCTAAGTACTCAAAATTTTTATTGAACAATTGATCATCAATAATATTAGGAGAATGTGCAAATGAATATAATTCTTTTTCATGCCAATGTAGCTGCATTCTGATCCCTCTTGTAAGAGGGTAATCAAATAATCGGTTGAGCATTTCAGGAGCATCTTTATCTAAAAGGTTACAATATCCGATAAACGCATTTGGCCAACCGGAAGAATTAAAAGAATCATCAATAAATTTTGCTTCATCCAAATATTTGTCTATTGGCCAGTTGCACTGTATATAAACAGATTTTTCTACTCCGAAATGGACAACGTCATCAATGAAATCGTCAATTAAATAATCTTTCTTTATAGATGTATAATCTCCAAATATCCTTGGTTGTATTTCGCCCTGCAACCAATCTAGATCTCTCTGTTCCCAAATGTGATGATGACTGTCTATGATAGGAATTTTCATTTGTTCATTATAATTTTTTTATTGATCTGGATGAAACTATATAAAATCTTGGCACCAGAAGCAATAATGAACTAATTATGCCAAAACCAATACCCATCCAAAGACCGACTAGACCATACCCTAGAGAAACTGAGCATACATATGATATTGGCATCCCAAAGAACCAAAAACATAGAGACAATATGATAAAGGGAACCCAAACATCCCCAGTGCCTCTCAAAGCCCCAAGTGATACTGCCATCATTGTATCAAATATAAATAAGAACCCAACAAAAAATATTATTTCTTGCGTTAATAATATCATTTCAGGATCATCAAAAAATATGTCAGCTATTAATTCCGGATAAAGTATTGTAAATAATGAAACTGGTAATGTTATAGAAAATGCAACAAGAATCCCCATTAAACCAGCTATTTTTGTGTCTGATATATTTTGCCTTCCAACAGCTTTACCTACTCTAATTGATGTTGCACCCGCAACTCCAATTGCACTCATATATATAAGATTCATTATGGTATATGTGGCATGATGAGCGGCAAGTGCCTTCGATCCAAACCAGCCTGCAATAAAAACAACAATGCTAAAAGCTACTATCTCCACTCCCTGCAGAAGTGACATTGGTAATGCAACTTTTCTAAATTTACGCGAGATTGTGTTCTTTAGTGAAAATAAGTTTTCTTTTATTTCATTATAACTTTTTCGTATTTTATATAAATCATCGTTGCTATCTGAAATCACAAATAAATATATTAATGCAATAAAAAATGCTACCCACCTTAGTATTGAAGAGATGACAATTGCCTCATAAGCTCCTCCTTCAGGAAAAAATCCACCCCAGGATAATATAAAGATACCATTGAAGATTACATTCAATATATTCACAAATATCATAATATACATACCTGCTTTTTGATAACCTATAGACTCTAATATCAAATTTGTTGTGACAAAAAAGAGCATACCCGGAATACCATATGCAAATACAAGCGAAACTCTTGCTCCTTCAGATGCTATATTTGTATCTTGTCCAGTAAGTAAAAAGAAATCTTCAACAAAGTATGCAAGAAAAATTGAAATAAAAGAGAATATAATACTGTGAGCCATGCTTGAATACCATATTCCACCTACATTAAATTCTTTTTTAGCCCCGATTGCCTGAGAGGCTAGTACCACTGTTGCATTAAGAGCACCAATAAATATAACCATTAACGCAATAACCGGAGCAAGTCCAATTCCCAAGTAGGCGAGTTGCTCTGCACCAGCCCAGCCAGTCATGACAGCATCAATAGTAACCATAATTAGAATTGAAGTTCTAGCAATTATAATGGGAAAACCCATTCTGATTGTATCCAGATAATTAAATAAATACGGATTCTTGATTTTTTCAGTCTGAAGCATTTAATTAATTTAGTGTTTGAAATATAAGAAGTTTTATTGATCTGAGATTGTACAAATATCGTCACCGACTGTTACATCATCTCCTTCATTTGCTTGAATGGAAATTAATTTTCCATCACAAGGAGCTTCTATTTCAGCTGTGGTTTTATCTGTTTCAATTGTATATAAAATCTCACCCTTTGAAAAATTTTCACCGGGTTTTTTATGCCATTCAACAATTGTACCATCCTCTACATTCATCCCCATCCTTGGCATTTTTAAAACTAAAGTCATTCAATTCCTCGTTTTAATAATTGCAATATACAATTGATGATATCCGGCACGTCCGGAATAACATTATTTTCTAGAATTGGTGCATATGGAATTGCAACATCTTTGACTGTAACACGTTTGATTGGGGCTTTTAAATACTGAAATGCTTTATCTGAAATTATTGCGGATAGATGACTCGCAGCACTACAAACATCCCTAGATTCATCAACAATTACCACTCTCCCTGTCTTTTTC
The DNA here is from genome assembly GCA_938074435.1 of uncultured Alphaproteobacteria bacterium. Taxonomy (GTDB): domain Bacteria; phylum Pseudomonadota; class Alphaproteobacteria; order Rhizobiales; family TMED25; genus TMED25. Next base: position 9,459 of record CALJEH010000058.1, on the reverse strand, counting down.
ACTGACTCTATAATTGATGACTCGTCTATAGGTAACAATGATAGCAAATCAATTAAATCAATATTTACATTAGACTCTTTTAACTTATCTGCAGCGGCTAGTGCTTTAATTGTCATAGCACCAATGGAAATTACAGTACAATCACTTCCAGTTCTTAAAACTTCAGCTTTTCCAATAGGCAAACAAAAATCTTCGTCATCTGGAACTTCTTCTGGACGTCCGCCTCCAGCAGCTGTTAAATAAAATACTGGATTATCATCGCGGATAGCTGATTTCAATAACCCCTTAGCCGTTCGCGCACTTGATGGCACAACAATTTTTATACCACCTAAATTCATTAACGCTGAATATGGTATATCAGAATGCTGAGCTGCAGCAGATCTTCCACCACCAATAACTGCCATGTAAACAATTGGTAATTTTACTTGTCCAGCGGTCATATATTTAAGTTTTGCAGCTTGGTTAGCAATAGAGTCAAAACCGGTATAGATGAAATTACCATAGAGTAAATGACAAATTGGCCTATATCCCGCAGCGGCCGCACCGACTGCCATACCTGTCATGACGTTTTCGCATATCGGTGTATCCATAACCCTATCTTTTCCATACTTATCTTGCAATCCAGTAGTTTGTCCTAATAGTGATATGCCAGCATCTTCGCCATATAATATTACTTTCTTATCACGAGACATTTCCTCATCTAGTGCCATATTTATAGCAGGCATCATTCTTCTTTTTGCCATCTTAGCTCTCAATCATATGATCCATTGAACTACTTATTTCTGGATCATTACTATCTAATGCAAACCTCACAGCTTCTTCGACTTCGGAATTAACTTCTTTATGAATCTCATCTACCTCACTAGCTGTATAATTTTTATTTTTGATTAGTTGTTTTTCCAATCTCAATATTGGATCTTTGTCTTCCTGTTTCCACAAATCAACTTCTTTTTGATCTCTATAAGTACGTGATAAAAAGGTATATTCAAATTCTACATGCCCCCTCTGCCTGTATGTATGTGCTTCAATAAATGTAGGACCCTCACCACTTCTTCCTCGCCTAATCGCATTTGATGCAGCTTGCCAGACATCAACAACATTATTCCCATCAACTTCATAAGTAGGTATATTAAATGGTCTAGCTCTATCTGCAATCTTCCCAGATGTAACCTCAGATGTGTGGGTAAACTCAGAGTATTGATTGTTTTCACATACAAAAATCATTGGTAACTTCCATAGTGATGAAATATTCATAGCTTCCATCAAAACGCCCTGGTTGGCTGCACCATCTCCAAAGAATATTACCGATACAACGCCTTTTACATCCAATTTAGCTGCTAGTGCTGCACCCACAGCAAGACCCATTCCACCAGCAACAACACCGTTAGCACCAATAATACCTTTTGAAAAATCGGCAACATGCATTGATCCACCCTTACCTCCGCAGATCCCTGTTGATTTACCATATATTTCAGCCATCATTGATTTAATGTTTCCGCCTTTAGCAATAAAGTGACCATGTCCCCTGTGAGTACTTGATATCCAATCTGAGTCATTCAGTTGATCACATAGCGGTACTGCTATTGCTTCTTGCCCTATGTATAGATGAACAGCTCCAGGAAATGCACCATTTTTTGTTGCCTCTCCCAGGTGCTCTTCACATTTTCTAATTACCAACATTTTCCGATGGAAACGTTTCAGATCTTCCTCAGATAAATTATTTGAATATTTTTTATCAACCATAAAAACTATCCACTAATTTAGATCTACGATCTGATTTGAATTTGATGAATTAATTATGGACTCAAGTATTTGGACATTTGCAATGATTTCATCAATTGTTATTCTGTAATTACCTCGACCTTCAACAGCATCTGCCCATTCTTCAAAATTCATTTTCACTGTATTAACAACACTATACTCTTCAACTATTCTTTTACCCATTTTATTACAATAAATGAATTCAGCAGGATCATCGACATCTACATTTGACACCTCTCTAATTTCAACCCAGCCTTCTTCACCAAAAACAGTAAATCTTCCATAAAAAGGGGTTGATATCATCACTGCCAGTGATGCCGTTACATTATTTTTAAACCTTAAATTTACTGATAAAGTATCTTTTTGAGGGTGCTCAAGAACAATGGAACCTGTTTTTGCATATATTCTGCTAGCAGGACCCAAAAAAGAAACAAAAAAATCTGATAAATGAATACCTAAAGCAGTCATCCCACCTGCTGGAGCAGAATTTGGGTCTAATCTCCAATTATTTCTATCTAATTTCATAAAAATATCGTGACTAAAATTAGTTTCCATATGAAGAATTTTTCCTAGAAGATTATTATCAAGCATTTCTCGGAGTCTGACCATGGCAGGTTCCCATCTTCTTTCATGTCCAACGCCTAGGATTACGTTATTATTATTACATGCATCAGCCATTCTTTTAATGCTCTCATACTTTAATGCAACAGGTTTTTCACAAAATACTTGTTTTCCATGATTAGCCGCAGCAATTACTTGTTCTTCATGAAATTGATTTGGAGTAGCCAAAATTACTGCATCAATATCCTCAGCAGCTATTATCCCGTGAAAGTCAAGTTTTGGGTTAACAGAATATTCACTAAATATTGAGTCAGACTCTCCGATCATTGGATCAAAAGCATGGGTAATTTCTATTTTTTTACTATCATGAAGACATTTGATTATTTGTTTTCCCCACCAACCAAGTCCAATTACTGCTGCTCTCATAATTTATTTCCTCATCCCTATATTTGAAAGTTTATTTTTAAACTAAAAATAGATATATTGATTATATATATAGAAGGAACTTTGTAAATGGCTGAAGAAATAAAATTTAGTGCTGGAGAAAATCCTTACCTAGTTGAACATGGTGGTTTTTATAGAAGATGGATGCCTATGCTATCGGATATAAATGAACTGGTTGAAACTGTTAAAAAAATAAAAACTACCACTGAAGAATCATGGATACCAATTTGGAGCAAAGTTGCAAAAGTTCATGAAAATATGGGAGATAAATTCTTAAATTCAGGGAATTTAGAAGAAGCATATAAAGAATTCATGATTGCCAAGACCTTTTTATCCATCGCGAGATACCCAGGTGAAATTACACCGAAGAAAAAGGAAATCAGCAATGAATGTGCCCGTGTTTATAGAAAAGCTTGTGAAATTCTAACACCTAAAGTTGAGATTGTAGAAGTTGAATGTGAAGGAAAGAAAATAGTATGTCACTTTAGATGTCCACCAAATGCAAAAAATATCCCAGCAATATTAATCATGTGCGGCGCTGACATGTTCAAAGAAGATAGAGGATGGGCTTCTCAACATGCCATCGATAATGGCTTAGCATCACTTGTTATGGATGGACCAGGTACTGGTGAGAATCCCTTTCCATGGGAACCCGAATCAGTAAAGGCCTGGATGGCAGCAATAGATTACTTAGCGAGTAGGACTGAAGTTGATAGTAAGAAAATAGGAGCTTTTGGGATAAGCAGAGGTGGCTACTCAGTTGTACAATTAGCAGGTTCATATCCAGAAAAAGTAAAAGCGATAGTTGCAAATGCAGGTCATCCATTTGGTTATGAGATGACACACAAAGAATTAGAAGACTTTGTTAAGGCTCGAAATGAGCGAGCACAACACGTTTTTGGTAAGATTGGTGACCCACCATCGTTCCCCCCATGGACTATAGAAAAAGAAAAAAAATTATTTGATAAATGGTCTCTCAAAAGCCTTGGTATATTGGATAATATCACTCAACCTATGCTAATGATCAATGGTAAAAAAGATCATCTTGCACCGATTGGGAATATATATTTTATGCTTGAAAATGGTCCAGCATATGGAAGAGAGGCAAGAATTTATCCTGATGCAGGACATTGTGCATTTAAATACCAAGAACACTGGGCTAATGCATCATTTGAGTGGTTGGCTCAAAAATTATATTCCATTTAAGAAGTCGCTAATATCTTATCTGCAATTTTTTCTGCTGTCATAAGAGTAGGGAAATTCAAATTTGCGCATGGTACAATAGGGAAAATTGAAGCATCAACAATCCTCAATCCAGAAACACCATATACCCTGCCTTCATTATCAGTGACAGCGAGTTTGTCATCTTTTGAACCCATTCTACAACTGCAAGATGCGTGCCATACCCCAACAGTAGACCGCTTAATAAAATCTGAGAGTACATCATCATCCTCCATCAAAACTGATAATTCTGGAGCCTCTACAACAAACCTATTTAATAGATATTTTCTCAGAGCATCAGGACCATCAAGTAATTTAGCAAACATATTCGTTAAAATTTTATTTTTTATATTTACTTTCCCTACCTGCCTTACCTTGTCACCATAGACAGCGGCAAATACTTCTTTTGATATTTTTTTGAATGGAACTGATTGCTGTATTAGAACCATCTTTCTAAAACCATCCATTAATCTTTCTAGATCACGGTTATCTGACAGAAGATTGAATTCCACTGCAGGCTCCTCATATGGATCTTTTGATTTTATATACACCTGTCCTGTTTCAGAATAAGTTCTATTAACAAATAAAATAAAAGCAGCTAATTGATTTCCAATACTGTGCCATGCAGTTTTTGAACAAACAGCAACATACATATCACCTTGAGGCACACCTTCAAACGCTGACGAATAACGCAAACCACACAAAAGATGCCTTCTTGTAAATTCATTGATTCTGGCCTCTGGTTTGATGAAGGAAGCAATATTTATTGATGGATGGTCCATTAATCTTTGTCCAACACCTTCTCTATTAACCAAAACATCAATTCCTAAATCTTTCAGCTTCATTGCTGGACCAATACCAGCTCTCATAAGCTGTGCAGGAGAATGAATTGCTCCTGAACTCAATATAATTTCTTGTGCATAGAATTTTTCTTCTGAAGATCCACAGTTTACTATAATTCCTTTACACTGTTTCCCATCAAAAATTATTTTCTTGACGAATGTATCTGTGAGAATTGTTAGGTTGGGCCTATTTCTAACTGATTGGCCCAAATATCCCATCGCAGCTGAGACTCTTCTTTCATAAATAAAAGAACCCGTTACAGGAAAATAGCCATCTTCAAATTTACCATTTTGGTCTTCTAAATATTTGTACCCTGCATCTTCGAAGGCAGCAGCAGATGCTTTAGCATGACCATTCCAAATCTGAGGAAAAATCCTACTCACAGGTATATTCCCGTCATTCCCATGATATGGACCCTGAAAATCCGTATCGCGCTCTACTTTTTTGAAATAAGGTAATACCGCATTCCAATCCCAACCACTGGCCCCTCTCTCTTCCCAAATACTATAATCATTAGGAGCACCTCTATTTGCCACTAATCCATTTATTGATGACCCACCACCAAGGACTCTAGCCTGTTCGTATTTTCTTAAAGGAATTGATTCATCATCTTTTGTGTTATGTGATTTATTTTCAGTTGATACCTTTAAATCGGTCCAGTGAAATCTGCTATCTAAATATGCATAACCTGGATAAGTGTCGAGTATTTCATTTGGAACATTTCCTGGAGGAGTATCAGGTCCAGCTTCACATAATAATACCTTATTTTTAGAATTTGAAGATAATCTATTGGCAAGTACTGATCCTGCTGAACCGCCTCCTATAATTATAAAGTCATACATTATTAAATCCAATTCTTATTCAACTGTCGGCCATATTCTCTCGGCAACAGAGGGGGAACCAGGTGCATGAACAGTATAATTATGAATCTTATGAGTCCATTTGTCATCAGTTAATCCAAGGGCTTCGTGCTTTTCTTCGAAGTTTTTTTGCCTTGCCTCCAAAGATGTAAATTCATAAAGTACGGAAAACTTTGCCCAACCAGCTGCACTTAACATTGTCCTGGCTGTTATGCATCCAGAGAGCCTAGCAATTGCTGGTAAGCGATGTTGCGTGTACCATGAGCAAACATCAAACTCATCATCTAATGTCTTTGTTCTAAAGCTTCCCATTTGTATAACTGGTCCAGGCGTTGTTGCTGGTGTTTTTTGTTTAGTCTCGGGACCATCAACTCTCGATACTACTTGAAAAATACATTCCCTTGTTTCAAGTCGTTTTGTAAGTTCTAAGGCTCCTGTAATATTTGGATCATTAATAAATTTATTTTTTCCGGTAAGTGTAGCGATTGAGGCAGCTCCAATTAATTGAAGATATTGAGAGCCTTGGCCAATTTTTTCTTTAGCTCTTGGTAAGTTATCCCTTATTGACTTCATACCACTCCCTTCTAATGCTCCTGCTTTATAATGTGCAGCCCATAGACAACCTGTTTGAGATTGGATCATTGGAAGGTATTCATTATGCATCCATTTAATATAGTCCATATCCTCAGCGTCTTTCAGATCGTACCAAATAGCCCAAATAGCATTATCCATATTGTCTCTCTTTCATGGTGTTGATAAACAAAATCATTTGAATTCCAATGCTAATATATTAATAGTAATATATCAAAATATTTTTAATTCTTAGGAGATTTTAATATGACTAACAACGGACAATTTCAAATGTTACATACAATGGTTAGAGTGAAGGATTTAGATAAATCAATTGATTTTTATACAAGGTTACTAGGTATGACACTTCTAAGAAAAAGAGAGGTTCCTGAAGCAAAATATACCAATGTTTTTGTTGGTTATGGACCGGAAGATACGCACGCTGTTCTTGAATTAACATATAATTGGGATCAAAATGAGAATTATGATCATGGAACTGCTTATGGTCATATAGCCCTAGGAGTAAGAGGTATTTATGATATATGTGAAGAATTAGAAAAAAATGGAGTCAACATTCCGAGAAAACCAGGACCGGTAAAACATGGTACCACTCACATAGCATTTATCGAAGACCCAGATGGTTACAAGATTGAAATAGTTGATCTTGACACGCGTAAAATTTAGCAAAAAGATTATTTTTGAGTTGGTTTTGCAGAAGGCATTAATGAGGCGATTGCAAGCGTAATTAAACACACAACTGATAGGATAATAAATATAATATCTAATCCATATTTATCAGCAATGATACCAGCAATCAATGCAAACAAAGCAGCAGAACCAACTTGAACCATAAACAATAAACTAATCACACTGCCCGAGGTTTCTGCTGGAGCTAAATCTAGAGCCCACCCTTGAACCACTGGTCTCCCTGCGTATATGGCGAATCCGATTATGCCTGATAATAATATTAGAACAATACCATTATCTACCAATGTATAGAGTGGTACTAGTATTGCTGACACAAATAAGGCACCAACTGCAATGATTTTGCGTCCATGTTTGTCAGACATATAGCCAGCAATAGGTCCAGATACTAATCCTCCCATTTGCATTGAAAATAATGATGAACCTATCACTGCAGCACTAACGCCTTGATTAGCGACCATATACAGTGGCATAAATACAAGTACGCCATTCTGAGTAACAGTTCTGACCCCTGCTACAAGAAAAAGAGGAATAAGTTGTATATTTTTTAATAATAATTTTAAATTTGAGAAATAATTATCGTCCTTAGACTTTTTTGTGCTGTCATTTGGTTTTTCTTTATCTTTGAGAAAGAGTAAAATTATCAGCATAGTTACAAATAAAGGAATAGAGAGTAGTGCAGAAGTTGTATTCCAAGTTAAATTAGTACCATTTATTGTGACATAAGTTAATAGGAATGCAGCGAGTAAAGGTGATAATGCATCCCCAATACTTGCTCCTATACTATGGACTGACAGAACAAAACCTCTATTACCCGGGTATTGCAGTGATAAGTATGTCAGTGCTGCTGGATGCCATAAACTTATACAAACCCCTATTAATGCAACACTTAAAAAGAGCATATAAATTGAGCTTGAAATACTCATAAGTAACATTGCAATACCTCCAATAAGGAGTGAATAAGCTTGAAAGCGCGAGTATTTACCATTTCCTCTTAAATCAACTAAAGGACCACTAAAGGCATTTGCAGCAAAAGTTGAAAAATGGAAAGCAGTCATAACTAATCCTGCTTGTGTGTATGACAAACCAAGATCTAGTGTTATATATGGAAGAAGAATGTATATTGCAGCATTCACCCAGTGGGTACCACCATGCCCTGCTGCAACAAATACTGAAGGTAACTGAGATCTAAAAACACTTGTGATATTTGACATTTTACTTCAATCAGCCTTTCAATAAATCAACTCTATCTTTTGAGGCTGAGAGTAGGAAGCCTATATCTTGTCCGGCTAAAAAGAAATGAGCCCCCATATCAATATATTTCTTTGCAATTTCAGCATCTTTAACACCTCCGGATCCTAAAAACTTGTTATATTTATTACACGCATCCGCAACCTTCTTGTAATGTTCTACTATGATTTTATTACCAAAATCTTGAGGACAACCACTTGCCATAGCCAAATCATTAGTTCCAATCATAATTACATCTATACCGTCTACTGATGCAATTTCATCAATCACACTAATCGCATTTGGTGTTTCGACCATAGCCACCAGTAAAGTTTGATCATTTAGTTCTTTAGTTGCTTCTTTTAAATTAATATTTTTATAATCATATTGAACTATTCCACCACCGATACCTCTAGAACCCTCTGGTGCAAATTTTGCAATATCAACTAATTTTTCAGCCTCCTTGGCTGTTTCTACATGTGGTAACACAATACCCATCGCCCCATTATCGAGGATCCTTGATATCATAGAGTAGCCATTAATAGGCACTCTCACAATTGGTGTAATATCGGTTTTTATAGCCATTGCTGAAATTTGAGCTACTGTTTCTGTATTCATAGCACCATGTTCCAAATCTATAAACAACCAATCAAATCCTGCTGTTTTCATTAAAGGTGCCACTTCTACTGTTCTGGATTGAACGAGCCCCACTCCAAGAGTTAGTTCACCATTTTGTAATTTATTTTTTGTATTATTAAGCATTTTTTCTCTCTATTTTTTTGGCATAAGTAATGATAAAATTAAAGCAGAAATACTTGTAAAAGTTAAAAGAAGAAATACCAACTTTAGACCAAAAATATCAGCTGTTAATCCTCCAAGCAGCGGAACTGTTCCGGTCATAGCCGCCTGTGCTGTAAATAACATACTAATTGCACTACCTGATGTTTTACCTCCAGATATATCCATTGTCCAACTATGTATCACTGGTCTGATTGAATATAATGAGCAACCAGCTAGAGATACAATCAATATAAATAGGACTATATTATTTATGAAAGGTAAGATAATTAATAAAAATGCAGATATTATTAATGCATATATAACTATTGGTCTTCTCCCAATTTTATCAGAAAGAGAGCCTACTATTGGGCCACCAAAAATTGCACCAAACTGGATAGAGAATAATGAAAAACCAACTAGTGCTGGACCTGCTTGCATTTCGCCCACCAAATATAGAGGTAAAAAAACTGTAACACCATTTTGG
>CALJEH010000057.1 GCA_938074435.1 uncultured Alphaproteobacteria bacterium | reverse complement strand
TTAATCGTAACTCCTCTGACAAAGGAAAACCAAATCTTACTCCAGCACCAATTTGCTTATTTTTATATCCAGATGTTTCAGTATAATCAGTTTGATTTCCATATATATCAAGACCAGCAGTAATCGGGGTACCTAGAAACCTAGGTTCTGTAAAGTTAATATTAGTCAGGCTTTGATTAGCACCATATGAAAGGTCTAAAGTAATATTTTGCCCCTTCCCTAAGAGGTTAGCTTCAGAAATACTTATTGTACCAAGAACACCATATGCACTTGAATAACCTGCACCAAAAAGGAGCGTGCCAGTATTTGCTTCTGATATTGAAATTTTTAAAATCCTCTTATCAAAGGATGAGCCAGGTGCTATGTTAACTTTAACATCATTAAAAAAACCAAGATTTCTAATATTTTTGATAGATTTATTAATATATTGCTGGTTGAGTGGATCCCCTTCTGAAATTACAAGCTCTCTTCTTATTACGTAGTCAAAAGTACGCTGATTACCTAAAATATCAATTCTTTCAACATAAACTCGCGGACCGTTCGTTAATACAAAATTAACATCTATTGTCTTATCGATATTATTAAATTTCTCAATTGTATTGACCTGAGCGAAAGGAAGACCATTATTTCTTAGATAATCCACAATTCGCAAACTACTACTTTGAATAGCTTTTTCACTATAAACATCCCCTCTAATAGTCTTTATATTATCGCTTATCTTGTTTAATTCACTATAATTTATTTCATTGGTAATATTTATTGAACCGAAATTATATCTTTCACCCTCTTCAACTGTAAATGTCATAATAAAAGAGTCTTTTTTTCCATCAAGTTCAGCAACAGAGTTTATGACTTTAAAATTGACATATCCATTATTTCTATAGAATTGCTCCAACAGCTCTTTGTCATATTCCATAATTAAGTTGTCATATGATCTGCCGGTACCCCATATACTATCTATGAGCGTAGACCTTTTGCTCGCAATGGCATTTCTTAATTTTCTATCTGAAAAGTTAGTGTTTCCAATAAAATTAATATTCGTAATCTTAGTTACATTCCCCTCATTAATTTCATAAATTAAATTTATTCGGTTAAAGTCAAGCTTTATTATTTTGGGCTCCACATAAACACTATACCTACCTGCTGCTCTGTAAGAATTTATTATCCTTGAAATATCTTCCTCTAATTTCCTATTTGAAAAAGTAGACCTTGGCTTAAGGCTTGTAATAGACTCCAATGACTGATCATCTAATTTTATATTACCTTCAAATGCCACTTGGTTTATTAGGTAATTTTCTAAAACCTCAATTGTTAAGATTGAATTGCTATATTTTATTTCAACATTTGAAAATAAATCTGTTTCATATAATTTTCTTAACGATGCATCTACCTGCGTTTCATTATATGAGTCACCTAATAAAATACTGGAATAATTTATAACTGTTTCAGCATCGATCCTATTATTGCCTTCTACAAAAATCTTATTAATAATATGATCTTCCGCGTGGACAATTGAAGAATCAAATGCTGCAAAAGTTGCAGTGTAAAGAATAAAAAAGTTAAGAATTAGTTTCTTCATAATCTTGTATTATAATTTATCAACATAATTATCATATTATAGCAAATAATGTTAAAATATATTTAAGAAATTTAAATCATTCCATAAAGCGAATATCATTAATAGAACAATGAAGCCAAGCCCCACTCTATGGAAAATTTCATTATATTTATCGCTCATTTGCTTTCCACGAATTGCCTCTATAAAATACATTAACAGGTGTCCCCCATCAAGCATAGGTATTGGGAATAGATTTATAAGGCCAATACTTACAGACAATAGTGCTGTAAGATGCAATAAAGGAAGTATCCCATTTTGTGCGATTTCTCCGGAGATTTGAGCAATACGAATTGGACCGCCTAGATTTTTGGAGGATTCTTTCCCTATAAATATATTTCCTATGTAATTCAGAGATAAAGAAATAATATTATATGTATCATTTACCCCCTCTTGCAAAGAAATATGTAATGGCAATTTTTTATTAATTATATTTTCTTTTAAACTACCCGAACTGATACCAATATAATATATAGCGTCCATTGGTTTATCAGGGTCTTTGAATTTTATATCTGGTTTTATTTCAAGGGTAATTAGAGTATTGTTTCTATCTATTACAAAATTGATTGTTTCCATTTTTCTTAGCTGCAAGACATTTGATATATCACTAAATGATCTTATCTGTTCTCCATCAATTTCAACAATTTTATCATTAATTAGTAACCCTCCTTCCATTGCAGGACTATCTTGTTCTATAGCCTCCACAATTGGCAAGATATAGCTTTTACCATTAAATGAATATAATCCAGAAAAAATAAATATAGCTAATATAAAATTGGCAATTGGACCAGCGGATACAATTAAAGATTTTGCAAATAATGACTTTGTATGGAAACCATTATTTGAAATATTTAAGGTTTTTTCTTTGCTTGTAGGATCAGCGTCATCAATGAATTTTACATATCCTCCAAGTGGAATCCAACAAAATTTCCATCTTGTACCTTTTTTGTCGAAAAACCCAAATATCTCTTTACCGAAACCAACTGAAAAACTTTCCACATCAACTTTATTAATTCGAGCAACAAGAAAGTGTCCTAGCTCATGAAAAAAAACAACTGTAGTCAAGACAAAGAGAAAAGGTATTGTATAAATAATAATATTATTAATCAACTTTACTTCCTTTATCTATAAGCAGTTCTTTAACTAGATTCTCAGCTACATTTTTGGCTTTTGAGTTAATCTTCAAAACACTCAAAATATTATCAATATTTTGAATGTGAACATTTTTATGCATGTTTGCAACAGAATTTTCAATTATACCAAATATTTCTGTAAACTTTATTTTTCCTGAAATAAAGCTTTGAACAGCCACTTCACTAGATGCATTGTATGAGATTACGCCTATTGGACCAATGTTAAGAGCTTGCCTTGCAAGCTTAACTGATGGGAATTTATCATTATCCAATGACTTAAATGTCAATTTACCCACCTTCTCTAAAGACAGATTACCATATTTTGGTGAGTTGAGCTCCGTATATAATGCATTGCTAATTGGAATCCTCATGTCTGCATCAGCCATCATAGCCATACTTGTTCCGTCTTTTAATGATATAATTCCATGAATTAATGATTCAGGATGAACTAATATATCAATTAATTCATGCTTAATGCCAAATAAGTATGTTGCCTCTATTAATTCAAGCCCTTTATTGATAAGTGTTGCAGAGTCAATTGTAATCTTATTCCCCATCTTCCATGTTGGATGTTTCAGCGACTCTTCAACACTAACAAACTCAAGTTCGTCATTTTTTTTATCTATAAAAGGCCCACCAGAGGCTGTAATTATTAATTTTCTGATATTCTTTTTTTTTACTGATTCTAAAAGTTTACTTAAAGCACTGTGTTCTGAATCAACGGGAAGTATTTTTGTCGACTTATTTAAATTTTTATCAAATAATAAATTCCCTGCCGTGACAATCGACTCCTTATTTGCAATAGCAAGGACTGCAGTATTATTTATACAGTTATAAGTGGGTAATATACCATCTGATCCAGATATTGCAGATAACACAACATCTACAGTGTCAGATGTAATATCCATGACACCCTCTTGTCCTATTTTTATTTTTATTCCAGATCCAAAAAGATTTGATTTTAAATAATCATAATAATCTTTGTTAAATAGCACGGCACATTTTGGTTTAAACTTAATTGCTTGTTTAATTAATAAATTGTAATCATTACCAGCAACAAGTGCATGTATTGAGAAATGCTCATTGATGTTTTCGATTGATAATGCCGTGGTCCCTATTGAACCAGTTGATCCCAAAATTGTTAATTCTTTTTTCATACTTATATTATTGCAAATAACGCATAGAAATTTATTAAGAATGTGTATATGATTGTTACGCCAATTACACTATCAAATCTATCTAGAAATCCTCCATGTCCTGGTAATAAATTACTTGCATTTTTAATGTCAAAGTTTCTTTTAATTAGTGAAGCAAACAAATCACCTAAAATTGCTCCAAATGATAGTAATACTAGAGTGAGCATGAGTAATAATTTATCAACTTGGTAATTTAAGAAATATAGCAATGAATAATTTATGATTGTAGGAAATAAGATAGCAATGATTGTACCTTCAACTGTTTTATTTGGTGAAATTTTTGGGAAAGCCTTCTTCTTTCCAATAAGTTGACCCCCAATATATCCTCCAATATCGGATAATAATGCTACACCAATTATAAATAGCATTACATATCTTGCTTGCCCTTGACTCTGATTATTCATTAATGAGTAAAAAAAGACAAAAAATAAAAATGTATAATTAAGAAAGTAAAAAGTCCAAAAATTATTTTTTTTTATTATTAGTAAATTACATAGAGAACCAAATGACATTAAAACAAGTAAAATAATTACTAAGGGCCAAATAATGTCCCATGAGATGATTATTAGTAGAAGGGATAAAAAATATACAACTGAAAGTATTTCTTTTTTCTGCTGATCTGATATTGTTATCAATTCATAAAATAAGACTGTTACAAAAACAACAAGTCCAAGAGAAAAATACCACCCCCCCAGATATATTGGAAAAAAAACCAGCGGCAATAAAACTAGAGAGGTATAAATCCTTAACTTAAGATTATAAATATCCATCATAAGCACTCCATATTTAAATTCCGCCTCCATATCTACGCTCTCTGTTGGCATATTCTTTTAGTGCGCAAATAAATGTACCTCGTTTAAAATCTGGCCAATAATCATCAACAAAAACGTACTCCGAATACACACTTTGCCATATTAGAAAATTACTTATCCTCTTCTCGCCACCGGTTCTAAT
>CALJEH010000056.1 GCA_938074435.1 uncultured Alphaproteobacteria bacterium | reverse complement strand
GCTAAGTTCAAAGGTAAGATCAATTTGTTAGATATAGACCCACCAAATGGCTACAAAATCACTGGTCAAGGATCTGGTGGCACAGCTGGTTTTGCAAAAGGTTCAGCAGTAGTAAATCTATCAGATGGCGATGCTAATACAACAAAATTAGTTTATGATGTTGATGCACAAGTAGGCGGTAAGCTTGCGCAAGTAGGGCAAAGATTGATTCAAAGTGCATCAAAGACACTAGCTGATCAATTTTTTAATAACTTAGAAAATTATTTTAATTCATCAACAAACTCTGATGATATATCTAAATCAGGGGAAATGGAAATTAAACAAAGTGATGGTGGTTTGTTTGCAACCAAACGAAACAAAGTAATATTTGCGATCATTGTATTTGTTTTATCATTCCTATATTTTTATAATAAATAAGCTTAGGGATTAGATTAATGGCAAAAATAGATATCAAGATTAATGGTAAAGGATACTCAGAGACTATTGACGACAATATTTTATTAGTTGATTTCTTGCGTGAAAAGATTGGTCTCACAGGGACACACGTTGGATGTGACACAAGTCAATGTGGAGCATGTGTTGTTCACGTTGATGGAGACTCTGTAAAAAGCTGTACCACTCTAGCAATGCAAGTAAATGGCAAAGATATTACAACAATAGAAGGGCTGTCAGAGGGTGATAATTTACATCCTATACAAAAAGCTTTTCAAAATAATCATGCGCTTCAATGTGGTTTCTGCACTCCAGGTTTAGTAATGAGTGCTGTTGATCTTTTGCAAAAAAATAAAAATCCATCAGAAGATGAAATAAGAGAGTGGTTTGAAGGTCATATTTGCAGATGTACTGGTTACAAGAATATCATTAAAGCAGTTCAGGAAGCAATTGCATAAAAATATTATAGATAGGATAAAAAATGTATAATTTTAAATTTCACAAAGTTGATAACATACAAGATGCCGTTGCAATATTATCCACATCCGAGGATCCAAAGATACTATCAGGTGGACATACATTAATACCGACACTTAAACAAAGACTATCTCAGCCAACTGATGTAATAGATATATCTAATATTGATGATTTGAAATCAATAAAAAATAATGGCAATAAAATTACCATTGATGCGCTTTGCACTCATAGTCAAGTTGCTAAATCTATAGATGTAACAACTGAAATAGTTGGTTTAGCTTCAATGGCTTCTCAAATAGGTGATCCTCAAGTTAGGCATCGTGGAACAATAGGGGGATCTATTGCTAATGCTGATCCTGCGGCTGATTATCCAGCAGCTGTTCTTGCATTAGATGCCCAAATTAATACTTCATCAAATTCCTATAATTCCGATGATTTCTTTGTTGATATGTTTGAAACAGCAATAAATTCTGATGAAATTATTACAAGTATTGATTTTAAAATTCCAAAAAAATCTATTTACAAAAAATTCAGAAACCCTGCATCAGGTTATGCAATGGCTGGAGTATTTGTAGCAATATTTGATAATGGGATAAGAGTTGCGATAACTGGCGCATCAATAAAAGCTTTCAGGTTACATGATCTAGAAAAGAAACTTGAAAATAATTTTAGTGTTGATGTATTGAAAGAATTTAATGTTGATACTACTAACTATAATAGTGATATTCATGCTTCAGCAAAATATAGAGGCAACCTCGTCAAGGTATTGCTGGAAGAGGCTGTGGCAGAGTTGGTTTAGGGCTAAAATCTTATTTTTTTAAAATACACCATGACCATGAATACAGAAGTGAGGGAACAATGCTTTCTGATGATATAAATGTGATTAACATAGCAAATAACTGGAAGAAAAATGGGAAAAAAGTTGCACTAGCAACCGTTATTCAAACCTGGGGCTCAGCTCCCAGAGCAGTTGGTAGCAAATTAGTTATTGATCAGGATGGAAATTTTGAAGGTTCTGTATCAGGCGGTTGTGTAGAAGGATCTGTTATTAATGAAGCAATGGAATTGTTTGATGGTGGAAGATCAAAAGTTCTTGAATTTGGTGTTTCAAATGAGATGGCTTGGGAAGTTGGTCTGGCTTGTGGTGGCACTATAAAAGTTTACATCAGTGAATTAAATTAAGTTATGCAAAAATCTAATTTAGATAAAATAATAGAAAATCAGAAATTAAGAAAATCAGTCATTTGTCTAACGAATATAGACACAGATGAAGAAACTATTTTGCTCAAAGGAGAGAGTTCTAAAATTGAAGATCTTGATCAAGAGATTGCTCAATGTGTACGGTATGACAGCAGTAAACTTGTTAATGTAAATGGCAATAACTATTTTATTGATGTTTACAATCCTCCATTAAAGTTAATTATCATTGGTGCTGTTCACATAGCACAATATCTTGTCGATTTTGCTCAAAATCTGAGCTTTGATTGTAAATTAATAGATCCAAGAGAGGGATTTGCAAATAAAGAGCGTTTTCCAAACACAGAAATCTATAACAATTGGCCAGATGAGGTCATGGAGAGTATGGGCATTGATAATAGGACAGCAATTGTTACACTAACGCATGATCCTAAAATTGATGATGTTGCATTAGATTTTGTTTTAAAGAAAGATTGTTTTTATATTGGTTCTTTGGGTTCAAAGAAAACACATGCAGCCAGAATTGAGAGAATGTCTGCTAAGTTTTCTAATGAAGATATTCAAAAAATACATGGTCCAATAGGCATTGATATTGGCGCTCGATCTCCATCAGAGATTGCCCTTTCAATAATTAGTGAAATTATTTTATCATTAAGAAAATAAAAAATCTGTCATGAAAATTGTAAAGAAAAATAGTGCTGAAACACTCGGCGACATATTGGCGCATTCTATTTTCTTAAAAGTTGGTCGTATTAGAAAAGGGAAAATCATTACACAAGAGGACATAGATTTGATACTTCAAGATGGCATTGAGCAGATATATGTTGGAATTTTTGATGATGATGATCTAGATGAAAACTATGCGTCAAAAAAAATTGCAGAAGCAATTTGTGTAGACGGGGTTGCTCTATCACCAACATATTCGGGGAAAACCAATATCACATCTAAATATGATGGTTTAATTGAGATAGATGAAGAAAAAGTTTTTCAATTAAACCGACTATCAGGCAATATCGCTGTTTCAACACTTAATAATCATGATATTGTTTACAACGGTGATCATGTTCTTAGTGTTAAGATTATCTCATATGCAATAAATAAGGCTGATTTTGAAAAAATCATCAAATTTCTCGATTCTAATAAGATCTTAAAACTAAAGCCATTCAAATCACTAAAATTTGGAATAATTTATACTGAAAGCGTGAATGAGAAAAAAAATATAATTGAAAAAACAAAGAAATCAATAAAATCTCGTGTTAGTGACTATAACTCGACTATCATGGATGAGATCGTAGTTAATCATGACATAGAAGCAATCAAGCCAGCACTTGAAAAACAACTAACGATGGATCTAGATTGTGTCCTATTTTTCTTATCTTCATCTGTTGCTGATGTCAGTGATATCATTCCTTCGATTATTAGTGAATTGGAAGGAAAGGTGACATCCTATGGAATGCCGCTCGATCCAGGAAACCTTACTTTGAGCGGATACATCAACAATCATAAAATTTTAGTAGCAGCTGGCTCAGCCAGGAGTGATGCATTAAATGGACTAGATTGGCACCTTAACTCACTTCATGCCGGTCTTGAAATTGATCAGGATATAATTGATTCCTTAGGTGTAGGGGGGCTGTTAAAAGATATTGATTTTGCTGTTCGTAGAAGAAGAATCTCTAAAAATATAAATACTAAAAAAGCCAATATAGCTGCGATTGTTTTATCAGCTGGTGAATCAAAAAGGATGGGTGAAGATAATAAATTATTATTAGAGGTTAATGGAAAAACAATTATTGCAAACTACATAGAAAATATATCTAAATCAAATGTATCAGAAATTCTTGTTGTAACCGGTCATCAGTCAGATTTAATTCAAGGTGAATTAGAAAAACATGATGTCAATTTTATCTATAATCCTAATTACAAAGATGGGATGTCGACTTCTTTAAGGGCTGGAATAAAAGCTCTGAGCACTAATATAGATGCTGCGATGATATGTTTGCCTGATATGCCATTGATTGGCATTTATGAAATTAA
>CALJEH010000055.1 GCA_938074435.1 uncultured Alphaproteobacteria bacterium | reverse complement strand
ACTTGTTGTTCCAACAGCAATAATTTTCTTATTATTAGATCTAGTTTTATTCAACAGCAATGCTGCATCTTCACTCAAATAACACCATTCTGAATGTATATTATGATCTTTTATATTCTCTACTTTTATTGGAGTAAAAGTTCCCGAGCCAACATGAAGAACCACTTTACATATATTCACCCCATTTTGTATAAGCTGACTTATGAGTTCATTTGTGAAATGGAGACCAGCAGTTGGGGCAGCAACAGATCCATTCTGAGTGGCATAAACCGTCTGATAGGATTCCTTATCATTATCCTGTAAATTACGCTGTGATGTAATATATGGTGGAAGAGGAACCTGACCGTTTGACAATAGCCAATCATCTAAATCACCCTCTTCTATATTGAATTTAATTTTTATATGATCTTCTTTTTCAAAACTAACAATATCTGCAATTACATTATCATTTTTGGAAAACAATAAATGATCTCCAATGATAAGCCGTTTTTTTGGTTTAGCTAGAATCAACCAAACATTATTAGAAATTTTTTTTATAAGATTTACTTTTATCTTAGATTTATTAGACCCCCTTAATCTAAAAACCTCAAAAAAGGTTGGTATAACTTTTGTTTCATTAATTACTAACGTATCCCCAGCATTCAATAATGTTGGAAGTTCATAAAATATCTTATTATGAAATTGTTTATTGTCATCTAGATATAACAATTTTGATTGATCTCGAGGATGGACGGGAGAAAGAGCAATTCTGCTCTTATCGAGTACAAAGTCAAATAAATCTATATTCACTGAATTGGCTTATGTTATTCCACAACAGTCATCTTAATAATTTTATCAGGATTTACAGGTGGTTCGCCTCTAGCAATCTTGTCGACATTTTCCATGCCTTCTATCACAGTCCCCCATACAGTATATTGACCATTCAGAAAAGGTGCAGGTTCAAAACAGATAAAGAATTGGCTATTAGCACTATTTGGGTTACTAGATCTTGCCATACCTATAGTTCCTCTTTCAAATGCTTTATTTGAAAACTCAGCTCTCAGGTCAGGATAATCTGATCCACCATAACCAGTTCCGGTAGGATCACCAGTTTGGGCCATGAAACCCTCTATCACACGATGAAAAATGACCCCATCATAAAAACCATCTTTTGCTAAAGTTTTTATTCTATCTACATGTAATGGGGCAATATCAGTGTGCAACTCAATAACAACATCACCATGAGTTAGTTCAATTAATAACTTTTCATTTGCATTCTCAGCCATAGCATTTCCTGTAAAAATAATTAATATAAATAAAAATATAAATCTTTTAAAAATCATAATTCAATTAGGTAACGGAATTAACGTGATCTTTCAAGTATTTATTTATAATCTCTGGAACCAAAGACTCTAATGAACCACCTAATTTACAAATTTGGCGGACTAATGATGATGATATATGGTTATAGTTATTGTCAGTAGCCAAAAAAATAGTTTCAATATTATTCTCAAGTCTTCTGTTGGTGTTATACATTCTTAATTCATAATTTAAATCTGATGTATCTCTAATTCCCCTCACAACAGTCTTACAATTATTTGATCTTGCAGCATCAACGACTAATCCACTAAATATGACCACTTTAATTATTGTATTTTTTTTTACAATTGTTTTAACTACATCCTCAATAAGATTTTTTCTAGTGTTAGAATCAATAAAACTATTTTTTTCATGATGATTTCCAACACCAATTATTATCTCATCTGACAAATTGACTAATTTTTCTATAATATTGTTGTGTCCAAGAGTAAATGGGTCAAATGAACCAGGGAAAAAACATTTATTCATCTTCTACCTCATCATTATCTGTTTCCAAATCACCTAATCTTTCAACAGAAACAACTTGTTCATCTTCATCAATGTCAAATATCTTTACACCTTGGGTAGAACGAGATGCTATTCTTATATCATCTACAGGGCATCTTATTAATTTGCCTTTATTTGTAACAAGTATGATTTGGTTAGATGTGTCTACTGGAAATGAGTCTGCAAGATTACCATTTCTTTCGTTAACAACCATTGCAATTATTCCCTTACCACCCCTTCCTGTAACTCTATATTCAAAAGCTGAGGTTCTTTTGCCGAACCCATTAGTTGAGATTGATAAAATAAATTGCTCAGATGCGCCCATTTCGGCATATTTTTCATCACTTAATACGGCAGGTATGACATCATCAGAAATTTCATCTTGTATATTATCATGTTCTGTTTCACCGCGAACTGCCCTACTCATTTTGATATATGCTGCTCTCTCTTCTGTTGATACATCCATAGATTTAATAATTGTTGAAGAAATAACTTTATCATCTTTACCTAACCTTATACCTCGAACACCAGTAGAAGAGCGCCCAACAAACAACCTTATGTCTGTTACCTTGAAACGAATACATTGCCCTTTTGATGTGGTAATTAGCATGTCATCGTCATCTGTACATGTCTCAACAGTTTTTATTTCATCATTGTCTTGTAATTTCATGGCAATTTTTCCATTTGCCCTAACATCAACAAAATCACTCAATTTGTTTTTTCTGACATTACCATTCATGGTTGTGAAAATAATATTTAAGTTTTCCCACTCTGTTTCATTTTCTGGCAACGGCATAATAGTAGTAATTACTTCACCGTTACTTAACGGAAGTAAATTAATCATCGCCTTTCCTTTGGACTGTGGTGTACCTTGCGGTAGCTTCCAAACTTTCATTTTGTAGACTATTCCAGTTGAAGAGAAAAATAATATTGGAGTATGTGTATTTTCCACAAATATCTGAGTTACAAAATCTTCATCCCTGGTACTCATACCAGATCTACCTTTTCCGCCTCTCCTCTGACTTCTATATGTTGCAAGTGGAACTCTTTTTATATACCCCTTATGACTTACTGTAACGACGACATCTTGTTTTGGAATTAGATCTTCATCGTCAACATCCAATTCTATATCAGTTATTTCAGTTTTTCTTGGCACACCAAATAAAGTTTTTGCCTCAATCAATTCTTCCTCTATTAGATTATCAAGTACATCCCTGTTTGTAAGTATCTCAAGATATTTTTTTATATCTTCTCCGATTCCATTTAATTCTTTTTCAATTTCATCTCTTCCAATTGCTGTCAACCTTTGCAGTCTCAGATCTAATATTGCCTGGACCTGCTCAAGCGATAGCATATAGGTACCATCCTCTGATATCTTGTGCCGTGGATCATCAATTAATTCTATCAAAGACTCTACATTTTTTGGAATCCATTTCTTCTTTAACATATAGTCTCTTGCAGTTGCAGGGTCTGGAGAAGATCTTATAACCTTGATAATTTCATCAATGTTTGCTATGGCAATAGCGAGCCCTACAAGAACGTGTGCACGATCACGTGATTTGTTTAGTAGGAAGGTTGTTCGTTTAATTACAATTTCAACTCTAAATTCTAAAAATGCATCTATTATCTGCCTTAATGATAGTAATTCAGGTTTCCCTGCATTTAATGTGACCATATTACAACCAAAGGATGATTGAAGTGGGGTAAATTTGTATAATTGATTAAGGATAACTTCAGCCTCTGCATCTTTCTTTAGTTCAACTATTACCCGTATACCATGTCTGTCAGAGACATCTCGGATATCTGATATTCCTTCTATTCTTTTATCGCGGACAAGTTCTGCTATTTTTTCTACAAGGTTTGATTTATTAACTTGATATGGTATTTCAGTAATAATAATTGAGTTTTTGTTATTGTTATCTTCTACGGTTGCTTTTCCTCTTAGTATAACTGAACCCCTTCCAGTAAGTTGAGCACTTTTTATGCCGTTCCTTCCAATGATTAGACCACCAGTTGGAAAATCAGGCCCAGGGATAATTTCATTCAATTCATCTTCAGAAGTATTAGGATTCCTTAGTATTGTAACACAGCCATCTATAACTTCTGATAAATTATGCGGTGGAATATTAGTTGCCATACCAACTGCAATGCCACCTGCTCCATTAATTAATAAATTTGGAAACCTAGATGGAAGAACAGATGGCTCAGACTCTGACCCATCGTAATTTTCTTGATAATCAATGCAATTTTTATCAATATCCCCAAGCATAAGGGTTGTAATTTTTTCTAAACGACATTCTGTATATCTCATAGCAGCGGGTCTATCACCATCAATAGAACCAAAGTTCCCCTGACCTTCAATTAGAGGTGCCATCATTGAAAATGGTTGCGCCATTCTTACAAGGGACTCATAAACAGCAGAGTCACCATGAGGATGATACTTACCAATAACATCACCAACTACACGTGCAGATTTCCGATAAGGTTTGTTATAATCTAGTCCCATCTGACTCATTGAGTATAGAATTCTTCTATGTACTGGTTTTAGTCCATCTCTAACATCTGGTATTGCCCTAGAGACAATTACACTCATAGCATAGTCAAGATAAGAAGTACTCATCTCGTTTTCAATTGTTACAGGAAGTATACCTGATGGATAATCTGGTTTTTTATTATTTTCGTCTTCAGACAATTTATTTTTCCAATATTACGAATCAATGAATTATTTTATTTTAACAATTTTTATGTTCCTATTGAATGAATTAATTCACAAGAAACACATCTTCTTGTTAAGTATTCAATAAATAAGATTGATATATATTTATTGACTAGTCAAAAAGGGATTTCATCGTCAAACTCATCAGCGATTTCTTCAGTAGGTGTTGATGATGTTTGATTAATTTGATTTATTTGATTTGTTTGACCGCTTGTTAATGAAGAGGAACTTTCACCTGATGAATCAAGTATAGTAAGATTACCAGAATAATTCTGTAAAACAATTTCTGTTGTGTACTTCTCTTGACCTGATTGATCCTGCCATTTCCGTGTTTGTAATTGTCCTTCTAAATAAACTCTGGATCCTTTTTTTACATATTGTTCTACAACTTTTGATAAACCTTCATTGAAGATTACGACTCGATGCCACTCTGTTCTCTCCTTTCTTTCATTAGTGTTTTTGTCACGCCATGTATCTGAAGTTGCCAAACTAAAACTAACAACACTCCTACCATCTTGTGTTGTTCTAATTTCTGGATCATTACCTAATCTACCAATTAACAAAACTTTATTTAAACTACCAGCCATCCGAGTTCTCCTATTTATTCTATAGTAATATGAAATTAATCACTTTAATAATTAATAATAATCATTAAGTTATTATATTGTTGAAACTTATTTTGATAATCATGAAAGAGAATACAAAAAAATTTATAAAGTTAGTCGGTGCCTCAGAACATAATCTTAAAAATATAAGCGTAGATATACCTAAAGAAAAACTTGTGGTATTTACAGGCTTGTCTGGCTCTGGAAAATCAAGCCTTGCGTTTGATACAATTTATGCAGAGGGTCAACGTAGGTATGTAGAAAGTTTGTCATCCTATGCAAGACAGTTCCTTGAGATGATGGACAAACCAAACATTGAGAGTATTGACGGTTTATCTCCTTCAATTTCAATAGAACAAAAAACAACCTCTAGAAACCCTCGCTCCACTGTTGGAACTGTTACGGAAATATACGACTACTTAAGAGTTTTTTATGCAAGAGTTGGTATACCTCATTCACCTGCCACAGGACTACCAATTGAAGCCCAAACAGTCTCAGATATGGTTGATAGAATCATAGATTTAGATAAAGATCAAAG
>CALJEH010000054.1 GCA_938074435.1 uncultured Alphaproteobacteria bacterium | reverse complement strand
TTGCTTGAAATAATTATTTTAAAGATTTTTTCTGATAAGAATATTATGGTAGATGAAAAAGTTATAAAATTTTTACTCAGGAGGGTCGATCGTTCAATTTCAGATATTATTTTACTGATTAAGAGAATAAATGAAAAATCAATGGAAGAAAAAAGACCAATTACAGTGCCTTTGGTGAGCGAGGTAATAAATATTTCAAATATTTATGATTGATGCTTAATAATATTAAAACAGATAAATTGCAGTATTTTAATCGCGAATTATCATGGTTAAAATTCAATGACAGAGTCCTTTCCTTAGCCTCAGATAAAGATTTGCCGCTGCATGAGAGGATGAATTTTTTATCCATATCTGCAACAAATTTAGATGAATTTCTTAATGTAAGATTTTCTGGCCTAGTCGGTCAATATAAATCAGGTGTTTCAGAATTAAGTATAGATGGGAAAACTCCATATGAACAAGTGCAGGCAACAAATACACAAATCAGCACACTAATTGACACACAATATTCAATATGGGAGGGCTTATCTAATGAACTTAAAAATGTTAATATCAATATATTAAAATTAAACCAAATAAGTCAGGAACAGAAAACATCACTAAAACAGTATTTCTTAGATAGTATACTTCCTGTTCTAAGTCCGATAGCAATTGATCCAGCACATCCTTTCCCATTTATACCAAATCTTGGACTTACAATGGCTTTTGTAATGAACGGTAGATCAAAAAAAAGTAAAGATGAAAATCTTTATATAATACTTCCAATTCCTTCAACAATTGAACGCTTTATTTTTGTTAATGAGGTGGAAAAACAAAAAACATTTATTACTGTAGAAGATTTGGTGGAACTCTATGCGAACGACCTTTTCCCAAATAAAAGAATATTTGATATAACAAAATTTCGTATATTGAGAGATACAGAAATAGAAATTCAAGAGGAATCAGAGGATTTGGTTGTCTTTTATGAAGAAGCACTTCAAAGGAGGAAGAGAGGTGAAGTTGTTTATGTTGAAATTGAAAATCAAACATCCAGTCTGCTAATGGAATTTATAAAGAATGAAATGAATGTAGAAGATTATTTTGTAAAAGAGATTGATGGAATACTTGGTCTTGAAAGCGTAAGGGAGTTGACAAAAATAAATCCATCATCACTTTATTCTTATAAAAAATTCTCTCCGAGATTCCCCGAAAGAATTAGAGAACATAATGGTAACTGTTTTGCAGCAGTCAAACAAAAAGATATTATTGTACATCATCCTTATGAGTCCTTTGATGTTGTTGTTCAATTTTTGCAACAGGCTTCACAAGATCCGGATGTGTTAACAATCAAACAAACTCTTTACAGAACTAGTGACAATTCTCCAATAGTAAGGGCATTGATTGACGCTGCTCAGTCTGGGAAGACTGTAACCGCGGTTATTGAATTGAAAGCAAGATTCGATGAAGAGACTAATATAAAGTTCGCGAGAGATATGGAACGTGCTGGTGTGCATGTAATATTTGGGTTCTTGGAGCTAAAAACTCATGCTAAAGCCACATTAATAGTTAGAAAAGAAAATAGTAAACTTGTAACTTATACTCATCTTGGTACTGGCAATTATCATCCAATAAATGCGAAAATTTATACTGATTTATCATTTTTCACAGCAAATCAAAATATTGCAAAAGATATTAATCAATTGTTCAATTATGTTACTGGATATGTGGAGCCTGGTAAAATGTCTAGCATTTCTATCTCACCATTTAATTTGCATACAACACTTATTAATGAGATTAATAATGAAATCAAAATTGCGGAGTCAGGAGAGGAAGCCAATATTTGGTTAAAAATGAACTCACTTATTGATCAAAATATAATTGATTTACTCTACAAAGCGAGTTCAGCTGGAGTCAAAATTAGCCTTGTTGTCAGAGGTATTTGTTGTCTTGTCCCTGGTTTAAAAGGTTTGTCAGAAAACATTGAAGTAAAAAGTATTATTGGAAGGTTTTTGGAACATTCCAGAATATATTGCTTTGGTAATGGTAACCGCCTACCATCTGACTCAGCTAATGTGTTTATTTCATCGGCAGACTTGATGCCAAGGAATCTCCATAGAAGAGTCGAATTTTTAGCAAGAATTAATAATAAGACTGTTCACAGGCAAATACTTGATCAAATTATGTTAGCAAATATTAAAGATACTGAAAACTCTTGGACTTTGTTATCTAATGGGAATAGTGTACGAAAAAAAGATACAAATAATACTACTAGATTTGATGCCCATGATTATTTTATCAACAACCCAAGTTATTAAATATGTCATGATTTAAAAACATTAGGGTTTTTATATAGACTTGATGGCTGATTTACCAAAAGCATCATATCTCCAACCATTCAGAAATTTAACATTTGCATCATTATTTTGAACGAAAGTCCTAATATCAAGCTTGCTTGCTAATAAGTATGGGCAAATCTTTAAGTCAGCGGATGTCTCAATAAGTTTGAAATCTAATTCTCTAATCATATTTTTTTGTTGTTTTGTTAATTTTATTTTATATTTTTTATTTAGTTGGTTGGTATGGTTATTGGTAGAAAATACCAAATTTGCAAATAATTTATAAATATCCTCATCTTTTTTAATATAACTTCTAGGGTCAATGAGGTAGTTTAGTTCATTGATATCATTGGGTTTTTCTTTTTGTATACTGTGTATTTCTTTGTCTGAAAGTATAAATTTTCGAGGGATATTCTTTAATATGGCTAAATCCTCTCTAAATTTTTTGAGCTCATGTCCATTATGCTCAATTATATAATTATCTATGTTATATAGATCACTTTTTTTTAGTCTTTTCCTTTTTTTGAACTCTTCAATAAAATTGAAGTCTGAAAATTCTTCATCAAGCCAATATTTTTTTTGATCGTTTCCAATCTTTTGTTCAAGAAGTTTCTGTAATCTAATCAAATATTTTGCGTCATTTATAGCGTATTGATACATTTCTTTTTTCAGGGGGCGCTTGCCCCATTCTGAATATTGTAAATCTTTATTTAATTTTATATTCAAAAAGTCTTCTACAATTTTGGCATATGATATAGGTTCATTATAGCCACAAAACATTGCACCAATTTGAGTATCATATACAGAAATTGGTATTACATCTGATAGGTGATAAATTGCTTCAAT
>CALJEH010000053.1 GCA_938074435.1 uncultured Alphaproteobacteria bacterium | reverse complement strand
TAATACTATTAAACAACTTATAGCTGTCGAAATAATTATGAACAAAAAAATAATGCAGAAATTTATTGGCGATGGAGTGAATATATCATTGCCGGACACATCTCACATACATCCTGATACCGTATTTGGAAGAAATGTCAGAATTGAACCAAATGTGCATATTGGTGAAGGAGTCATCATTGGAAATGATGTTATAATAAAATCATTCTCTTATATTGAAGGTGCTAAAATAGAGAATAATGTTGTCATAGGTCCTTTTGCGCGTATAAGACCGGAAACCATTCTTTCTGATAATGTACGAGTTGGTAATTTTGTTGAAATCAAGAATTCAGATATTTCAAAAGGGGTTAAAATTAATCATTTGTCATATATTGGTGACACATCAATTGGAGATAATACAAATATTGGAGCGGGCACTATTACATGTAATTTTGATGGCGTCCAAAAATATAAAACTAAAATAGGAAAAGATACTTTTATTGGGTCAAATTCTTCTTTAATCGCACCTATAGAAATAGATGATAATTCATATGTTGCGACTGGTAGCGTGATAAATAAAAATGTGCCTTCCGACAGCTTGGCAATATCTCGTACCAAACAAGAAAATAAAATAGGTTGGGCAAGGAAGATAAAAAAAGAAAATAATTAGATGTGTGGAATAATTGCTATCTCATCAAAAACTGATGTGAAAGATGATATAATTAACTGTTTGAATAATTTGAGTTATAGAGGCTATGACTCAGCAGGGATTGCGATTGTTAAAGATCATGAGATTATTGAAAGAAAAATTAAAGGTAAGGTATCTAATCTCGAGAAACTAATTCAAGACAATCCAATATATGGTAATTGTGGTATAGGACATACGCGATGGGCTACGCATGGTGAACCAAGTACAATAAATGCACATCCTCATACAATTTCAAATGTATCTATCGTTCATAATGGGATTATAGAAAATTATCATGAGTTAAGGAATACACTAGAGTTGAGTGGTGTAAACTTTATCAGTGACACTGATACTGAGATAGTATCTCAATTAATGAACATTGAGTTACTTAATAACAGACCCCCTCTTGAAGCTTACAAAAATACAATTAAAAAATTAGAAGGCGCATTTGCAATTGTAGCTATTTTTAAAGAGTATAACGACCTAATAATTGGTTCAAAAATTGGCAGCCCGCTTTTATTTATGAAAGCCAAGAATAAGATTTTGTTATCGTCTGATGCTTATTCGATCTCAGGATTTGGCACAAATATTACATATCTTGAAGATGGTGATATTTTTATATCAGAAAATTTTAAGCCAGTTATCTATGATATTAATTTTCATAAGGTTCATAGACCTATAAAAAAAATTAAAAAAAGAGAGATTAATGGATTAGATGGTTATCAGCACTTTATGATTAAAGAAATCAAAGAACAACCAGATGTACTGTCTCATTCATTATCGCATTATTTAAACTTTTCAGACTTTAAGATTAATGAAAAGAAATTTAATTTTGATTTTTCAAAAATAGATAGATTGATAATATCAGGCTGTGGTACAGCATTTTTTGCTGGCATGATTGCCAAGTATTGGTTTGAGAATATAGCAGATATAAAAGTTGATTTAGAAATAGCATCGGAGTTTAGATATAAAAAAATATTTTTTGATGAAAAAACTATTTCACTCTTCATTTCACAATCTGGAGAGACTGCAGATACATTAGCTGCATTAAGAGTTGCAAAAGAACATAAACAAAAAATCATTTCTATTGTTAATACTGAAGAGTCATCTATTGCCAAAGAGTCTAATTTAGTGCTTCCAATATTTGCTGGACAAGAAATAGGGGTGGCTTCCACAAAAGCATTCACTTGCCAATTAGCAACACTTGCAAGTTTGGTCTTGAAAATGGCATCCGAAAGAAAGCATATTTCCAAAGAACAGGAACAAGATTTTATAAAAGAACTAATGCATATACCGAGTCAGGTACTAAATATCTTGAAGATTGAAAATGAGATTATAAAAATTGCTAAAACTATATATAAGTCAAATAATGCTATTTTTATAAGTAGGGGATCTACTTACCCTCTTGCATTGGAAGGTGCTCTTAAATTGAAAGAAATATCTTATATCCATGCTGAAGGTATTGCCTCAGGTGAGTTAAAACATGGTGCAATAGCTTTGGTTGATAAAAAGCTACCCGTAATTGTTATTGCACCAGAAGACCTTTTCTATGTAAAAAATCTATCAAGCATGAATGAAGTTTATGCTAGAGGTGGAAAAATAACATTATTTGGAAAAATGGAAAATGATCATATTAAAGGATTAAATTTAAATGGTGTTAATATAACAGTTGATGGTAAATTCAATATCCCAATCATTATGGCCATTCCATTGCAACTATTAGCTTATCATGTGGCAAAATTGAAAGGCACGGATATTGACCAACCGCGAAACCTTGCTAAATCAGTAACGGTGGAATAGATTTGTGCGTAGGTGTTTCTGTAGGTATGCGTTT
>CALJEH010000052.1 GCA_938074435.1 uncultured Alphaproteobacteria bacterium | reverse complement strand
GCGATGTACAACATAATCACCTACATTTATTGAAGTTAGTTCTTTAATATAATTTGTTGGTTTTTTAGACTTGTTCGAGTTGTTGTTTTTTCTTATGTTGAAGAGCTTATCTAATGATATAAAAACTTGATCATTAATTTCAACATGACCTAAATCAATCTTATTTGTAATATAAATTTTTTCTTCCTTCGATTCAGTAATGTTTTCTATTGAAATTATATTAGATATCTTAGAATTTAATTCATATAAGAAATTTCTTGTGGCAATAATATTCTTTGTAGTGAAGATAAGTGTTTTATTTTGTTTGATGTAATCTTCTATTACATTAGATAATGTATTAATTTTGGCTGAATGCTCGTTTAAACTTAATAAGTTTATAAGATGATTGTCTGAAGAAGTAATATTATTTATTTCTGAATATTCGTTTTTTTTATTTTTTTGATCTAAATTCTGATAAATTTTTGTTTTATTCTCAAATATTTCCTCTATATCATTTTTATTTAAATAGAGATCATCACAATTTATAGGCTTAATTAGATTTTTTATTAAATTATCACTATTAATGATATCCAATTTCATATTATAAATTTCATTATTTTCTTTGACTGTTTGTGCAAGCATTTCAAGAGTAAAATCATCCTTAAATACTCTAGAGTTTGGAATTAAATCTATCAATGGTGTAAGTTTGTCATAAAATAGTGATAAGTATTGTTCTATTCCATTAACTCTAATTCCTGATGAAATATCCTCATAATTTATATCTCTATCATTTCTTTTAAAATGATAGATATAGTTTTTTTTAAAATTAATTAGTGTTTCTGAATTAAAAAAAATTTCAGAGAATGGATAAAATTTAATTTGATCAACATTTTTTATTGTTAATTGATTTTGTATGTCAAAGAATCTTATTGAATCTAATTTATTACCATAAAAATCCAATCTGAATGGATATAAATAGTTAGGGCTAAATAAGTCAATTATTCCACCGCGGTTTGCATAAGTTCCATATTCAATAACATTATCAACTTTTTCATATCCAATATTTTCCAGATGATTTTGAAAATCTTTGTATGATACTTCATCATTTTTTTTTAGTATTTTTTCTTGATAGATTGATAAGTCTTGAATTTTTTGAATAAATGATCGATGTGTGGCTAATAATATAAATTTTACTTTGTGTTTGATGTATTTATTCAATTTTACAAGATTTATTATTTTTTTTGATTTATAAAGCCTTGATGGGCCGAAGTTGTCATATGGCGGACAATCCCACTCAAAATGCTTTATGGCTTTTACGGATTTATTAAAAAACTTAAGATTTTTGTAGAATTCTTCAATTTCTTCATTTGATTTTAATATGACAATTAAATTGTGTTCGCCATTTTCAACACAATTTAAAACTTCAATTAATTGAGACCCTTCCATAAATGACTCACTACCAATTGATTATTGGGTAAACTTTAATTAAGGACATCTATATTATTGGATTGAAGATAAGATCTAATCTTTTTTATTAAAATATCTAAAGATTTATTGGGTGGGTTTTCTGATTTCACTATCCAATTATAGATTTCAGGATCTTCAGATGCTAGTAAGTCTTCATAAAGTTTAATTTCTTCTTCTTTCATAGAAGAAATATTATTTTCAATAAAATTCCCAAGAATTAAGTCTAATTCTTTTGTGCCTCTGTGCCATGACCTGTAGATTAATTTATTTTGAAATTCGTTTTTCATAAAAAATCCAATATTATTTATAATATACATAATAATTATGTCTGTTTTTTTTAAATTACAATTTTTTTATGATAGATAATACAAAATTTAATAAGTTATTCATTGACTTAAAAGAAATCAATGGAATTGGAACCAATAATTATTCAAAATTCAAGAAACTACTGAATCTTGAAAAGGTTAGAATAATTGATCTATTGTGGCATTTTCCAACTAAAATCATTCGAAGAAATAATATCAAGAAAATAAGAGAACTTGTTGATGGTGAAACACAGTCAATTATAGGGAAAGTTGTAAGTTATAGAAAAGGTTTTCGTAATGCACCTCATCAGTTTCAGATATATGATGGAACTGATAAATTAGAATTACTTTTTTTTAAACTCCCATTTTATATGTTATCAAAAATTAAAGAAGGTGAAACCAAATATATATCTGGTAAAGTTAAGATATTTAATAATAAAAAACAAATAGCTCACCCTGATTATATACTCTCTGAAGAAGATTTTTCTAAACACAGAGATTTTGAACCAATTTATCCTTTAACCTCTGGACTCACTAATAATCAAATCATCCTAGTATTTGAAAAAGTTTTCTCATTCTTAGAATGCATTGATGATTGGCATAGTAAAGAATTTTTAATTTCTAAGAAATGGTTAAACATTATTGAAACATTCAAATACATACATATGCCAATAGTAGATTATTCACAGCACGCAGAAACACCTATAAAAAGAATCGCATATGATGAAATACTTATAAACCAAATTAAAATAGAACATATTCGTAATATTCGAGAAAAAAATAACGGAATATCAATGAATTGCAACAATAACTTAGTTAATAAATATGAAGACAAGTTACCATTCAAATTATCTAACTCTCAAAAATTTGCAATTGACACAATATACAATGATATGTCTAAACCAAAACAAATGATTAGGCTTCTTCAAGGCGATGTGGGAAGTGGTAAAACATTGGTATCCTTCTTTTCTGGCTTAAAAGCAATCTATTCAGGTTATCAATTTGTATTAATGGCACCAACTGAAATATTAGCATCACAACATTATGAAAATTTTACAAATTTAGTAGCAGATAAGAATATTAAGACATGTCTTTTAACATCAAATACTAAAAAAGATAATAAGAAAAAAATATACAATGAAATTGCCAATGGTGAAATAAAAGCTGTAATTGGTACCCATTCGCTTTTTCAAGATGTATTAAAATATAAAAATATTGGTCTTATTGTTATTGATGAACAACATAGATTTGGTCTTCATCAAAGATTATCATTACAAAAGAAATCAAAAATTCAGAGAGCAGATTTATTATTGATGACAGCAACACCAATACCTCGAACATTAATTCAAATAAAATATGGTGATATAGATGTATCTGAATTAGACAACCTCACCGATAGAAAAATTACTGAAACAAGTATTTTGTCTATTAACAAAATTGATAAGTTATCTAATAGACTTAATAAGATAATAAATAATGACAATAAAGTATTTTGGGTATGTCCACAAATATTATCAAATTCAGGAAATAAAACCTCAGTAATTGAAAGATATAAATACTTGCAAAAAAAACTTAACCACCCAATCACCCTCATTCATGGAAAAATGTCAGAAAATGATAAAAGTGAACAACTTAAAAATTATATGAATAATAGGTCTAATATATTAGTTGCAACATCCGTCATAGAAGTTGGTATTGATATTAAAGAAGCTAATATTATTGTCATTGAGAACGCTGACTCTTTTGGATTAAGTCAATTACATCAATTAAGAGGGAGAGTTGGAAGAAATGATAACAAATCATGGTGTGTTTTATTACATGACAACAATCTCAATGAAATATCAAAAAATAGACTTAAAATTATCAAAGAAAATTCAAATGGTTTTAGTATAGCTGAACAAGATATGTTAATGAGGGGTTATGGTGATATTCTTGGAAACAGACAATCAGGGTTCACCAATTACAGAATATTGAATGAGGAAATGATTACTGAATTAATAATGGAAGCATCAAAAGAAAGTAAATACATTTTACAAAAAATATATAATTCTGACGTTTTAAAACATAAGTATAAATATATGTTTGATTTCTACGAAGCCCATGAATTTAATTACCTTTTATCATGATAAATTAGTCAGGATTCACTAAGCCTGCAGATATTATTAATTTTGCAGCATCTTCAACCGACATATCTAATAATTTGACATCTTTTTCAGGTAGAAATAAAAGAAACCCAGATGTTGGATTTGGAGTAGTAGGAACAAATACTGATAAGAAGGTTTCACCATCTTTTGATATTTTTTTTAACAATTCACCCTTTGTATTTGTTGAAACAAAGCATACAGCAAATGAATCTTTCCTTGGGTATTCGATAACTGCTGCTTTTTTGAAATTATGACCATCTTCAGAAAATACTGTCTCAAATATTTGCTTTAAACCTTTATAAATACTTCGAAGTACAGGTGTCCTATTCAATAATGACTCTCCAAATTTCAAGAAACCTACACCAAGGAAATTAGCAGCCAAGAAACCAAAGAATGTTAGCAAAAAGAACCCAATAATGAGACCTACTCCAGGTATTGCAAATGGTAATATGTTTTCTGGTAAGTATTTATTTGGTAAGAGTGGTGTAAAAATTGAGTCAATTTTATTAATAAACCACCACCCAACTGCTAATGTTATCGCAACTGGAGCGGATATAATTAGCCCAGTTAGAAAATATGATCTTATTTTTTTTATCATTTACTATACTTCAATTTAGAAATTCAATTTCATAGTTATA
>CALJEH010000051.1 GCA_938074435.1 uncultured Alphaproteobacteria bacterium | reverse complement strand
TCAGTTCCAGATGGTTTATTGGGATTTCCATGCATTACCCCACCAACAATAAAGCCACCTCTGTTTAAAGCTGTTGATTTAACTTTGAACAGAATCTCATCTTTTTGAGGTATTGGTGTCTCGATCTCTCTAGGTAAAAGCTTACTCTGGTTATCAATCACCTCTGTAAAATATGCTTTCATTTGATTATACCTACTAAATATTTCTTTTTTATTATATAATTAAAATATTGATTTAGATAGGTGGAATATGACTATAAAAAATATAAATGGTGTAAATATAGATTATGAAATTATTGGTGAAGGTAAGCCGATTTTAGCTCTTATGCCAGGAGCAAGGAGAGGTTCAATTGAGATGAAATCACTTGCCGAAAAGATAGCAAAAAACAACATACGGGTATTGCTTCATGATAGAAGAAATACTGGTAAATCTGGGATGCTATTGGATGATAATGAAACAGAAGAAATAACTTGGGCTAATGAGTTAA
Source organism: uncultured Alphaproteobacteria bacterium (assembly GCA_938074435.1). Classification (GTDB taxonomy): domain Bacteria; phylum Pseudomonadota; class Alphaproteobacteria; order Rhizobiales; family TMED25; genus TMED25. The sequence goes on along the minus strand of CALJEH010000051.1, from coordinate 11,337 downwards.
GGCAATTACTTAAATCATTGAATGAACAGTATATTTTTATATCAGGATCATCTTCTGGCGCAAGGACATCACTTATGTACGCCCTGCATTTTCCAGAAGATTTGATAGGTATGATTATCATGAGGGTTACTGGCGGAGAGTTCGCTGCTAATAGGCTCCCTAAAAATTATTACGAAGTATTTATTGATACAGCTAAATCAGGCGGTATGGAAGCCGTGTGTAAAACAAACAGATTTGCGGAATATATAAAAACCAACCCAACCATTGAGCAGCAATTATTAGATATGGATGTGAATGAATTTATAAAGATTCAAACAAATTTATTGGGTAAATTTCTAGATGGAACAAATTATCCAGTTATGGGTATTACAGAGAGTGAATTAGACTCAATTAAAGTTCCATCATTGGTGATCCCAGGAAACGATAATACTCATAACTCTGTTAGTGGTATTGATGCATACAATATGTTAGGAAATAGTGAGTTACATAAGCTACCAATTGATGATGTGGATGTTGATTTGATTTCATGGGAAGATTGGGAGCCATATGAAGATGAAATAGCACTCGTTATGTCTAATTTTATAAATAAGGTAATGGATAAACAAACTTCTTAATTGATATTAGTTAACAATCCATAACCTTCGTTCTTGATCTGTTAATAATTCATAGCCAGATTTCTTAACAATTATTGTCTGCTCAATTTGCGTTCCACCTAGTCCAAATATTTGGCATGGGTTTTCGATACATAAGACAGAATTCTCTGGAATAGGAATATCTGTTGTATCAGACAAAAACTCGCTCTTAACATTACTTTTATTACCAAGTACGTAGGGCAATTCCCTCATTTCTAAGCCAATTGCGTGTCCTGCAAAAGTCCCCGAATGATCAGGAAGACCGCCATCTTTTGTGCCATTTAACATTGCATTTTGTATTTCTGATGGTAAAACTCCCTCCTTAATAACTGACAATGCTGCTTTGTATCCATTCTCAGTAGCTTCCCATAATTTTAATTGTTCTTTATTCGGTTCACCCATAACGCCTCCCCATCCAGTATCAGCTTGATAATTGTTAAGAGAGAGACCGGCATCAAACTTCCACATGTCTCCTGCTTGGATTTTTTTATCGGTAGGAGGGAATATTCCTATAGATCTTCTTCCTGATCCAAAATGGTACCAAAGCCATTTACCAAGGCTATTTCCAACTTCAGATGCATAAACACTTGCAATTTCGTATTCGCTCATACCAATTTTGATTTCATTACAAGCAGTAATTGATGCAGACTCATTCAGGTCAGCCGCCTCCTTCATGGCCTTTATCTCATCATCAGTTTTAACTTGTCTTATCAGTCTAAATAGATCAGAACCGTATAGGATTTCACAATTTGGAAGCAATTCTGCTAAAAATTTCATCTTTTTGTCATTGATTTTGTCTTCATCAACTGCAATTTTAATATTCTTGAGTTTATTACTCGTAATTGACTGAGCTAGCGCATCTATAGAATTTTTGGCCCTCTTAAAATCATTATTTTGGAGTTGCAAATAATTCTGTTCTTCAAGTGATTGTGTATTAACGTCATCTGGCTGCACGAGAGCGCTCTTACTACCATAGGTATAATAATCTTTAATAGTTGATTTTGAACCTGATACATAAGTCATTTCCTGACTGGGAACAATAAGCGAAGCATCAATATTAGGATCACGATAATAAGTTGCAAACATATCAACAGAATAGGAGTACACCTTTGGTGCCCAACTGACAGTGTCACTAAGGTATGTTACATTCTCAGGCGTAGATGCAATAAGTAGATCAATGTTAAATTGATCCATTAATTTGTCAGCCCTATTTTTATTAAAAAACATATTTTAATGTTCGTAATTTTAAGAAGAAAACTATTTTGACCATGCTGTCGGTGCTAGTGCACTAACGTCACCTTCAATCTCAACTATGGCTGGTTTCTTGGATTTTTTTGCTTCTTTAACTGCGTCTTTGATATCATTTGGGTCAGTTACAGATATACCAAATGCTCCCATATTATTTGCAAGTTCTGCAAAGCTAACCTTATTAAAATACCACATTTCTGTCCATCTATTTGATGGTTTGCCATCATAAGCGTTCATGAATATATCGTGTTCTTGATTAAGAGCGTTATTGTTATTTACTATTGTTATAGTTGGAATATCGCATCTCACAGCAGTTTCTAATTCCGTGAAATGATACCAAAGCCCTCCATCTCCAGTAAGGCAATATACATCTTTATCTGGAAAAGCACACTTTGCACCCATAGCAGCTGGGAATCCCCATCCTAATGACCCTGCACACCGAATAAAATTCCATTTCTTGTTTAGCCATAAGTTTTGCACAGTCCACATAGCAGTATGTCCTGTATCTGATACAACAACAGACCCTTCAGGTATAATTTCTGATAACTCTTTCATCATTCTTTCTGGTCTAATGGGAATATTGTTAGACTCCCTGAGAGGTTTAAGTGAATTTTTCCAATTTTCGACCAAACTAATTGAGTGTGATCTCCAATCGTCAATATCTAGCCTTTTTAGATCCTCATTAAGAAGCATTTGAAGTGTGCTTTTGGCATCACCAAGCAAACTAATGTCATTCGGATAGTTTCTACCAAGGTCCGATGGATCTATTCCAATTTGAATAACTCTAGTATCTTTAGATGGGATTTTCCAAAAATGTGTGACTTGTCCCCCTGTACTAGACCCGATAAAGATGAATAAATCTGCATCAGAGAGAATTTTATTGGTACATTCACGGGAATATGATCCAGGTACACCAATATAAAGTTCATAATCCTCTGGGATCAGATTATAAGACGCTACAGAAGTAGCTATCGGTATCCCTGTCTTTTTTGAAAATTCAAGAGCCTCATCACCTGCATCGGAAATTCTCGCTCCACCTCCAAGAACTATCACAGGTTTTTTTGCTGTATTTATTTTAGTTATAGCTTCTTTTATTTCTTCAAGTGGGGGGGTAAACCTGTGTGAAGGTACCTTACCATATCTTTCTTCGACAAGAACTTCTAAATCTGCGTAATCATCTTCAATTTGACCATTATTGCCGGCTAGTTGTAAGTTTACTGGCCCAGGATTTCCTGTTGTAGCTTCTCTAAATGCTTGACGCATTAAATCGGGTAATCTTTCAACTTGGTCAACTTGGAAATTTGATTTTGTTAGAGCTTGAAAAACTGGAAAATCATCATTTTCTTGATAAGCACCTTTGTGTTTTTCCATAGACTTCCTGCCTCCCGATAATGCAATTACAGGGCTGTTACCCATCAGTGCATCTCTTAATCCAGCAGCTAAATTGGCAGCACCTACTGCTTGAGCTGCACATATACCAGGCTTTCCAGAGGCTCTTGCATATCCATCAGCCATATAGGCGGCTGATTTTTCTGCATGCGCAAGAACCCTCTTGATTTTCATATTGTCCATTTCTGCAAGTGGCCTGCTGAGGATTGTAGGTACATAAAAAACTGCATCAACCCCAGATTTTTCAAGAAACTCCGCTATAAATCGTCCACCTGTCATTTTTGGCATTTCAATTCCCCTGTTTTTAAGTTAATAATATTTATTAATATTATAATATATCAACGTTTATATGCTAAATAATTTAGCATTAATAAACGTACTATCAACATATTAAGTGATGAGCAATATTTCGAAAACATCTGATGCCTTAGCAGGACTAAAGGTACTTGAATGTGCAACAGTTATAGCTGCACCACTATGCGGAAGATTATTAGCTGATTTTGGTGCTGAGGTCCTTCATATTGAAACCCCTATAAAAGGAGACCATCTGAGAAATTTTGGTTTTGAAGTTGATGGTATCAATCCATGGTGGAAAACATATGCAAGAAACAAGAAGTTGATTACACTTAATATATCAAAGGAGAAGGGAAGAAAAATATTATTTGATCTTCTTGATGACACTGATATTTTTATTGAAAATTTTAGGCCAGGAAGGCTTGAAGACTGGGGAATCAGTATAGAGGAATTACAACAAAAATTTCCAAGACTCATTATTGTTAGAGTTACTGGTTATGGTCAAACCGGTCCATATGCAAATCAGCCAGGCTTTGGTACTCTTATGGAGGCTATGAGTGGTTTTGCTGAAATGACAGGTGAGAAGGATGGCATGCCAACATTACCTCAATTTGCATTAGCAGACACATTCGCAGGATTTTATTCCGCTCTATCAGCTATGTTCGCAATTTACAATAGGGATGTCCAGAATACTAAGAAGGGGCAAGTAATTGATGTAAGTATTTGGGAGAGCTTATTTTCCGTTTTGGGTCCAAATGCTATGGTATTTGATTTAACTGGAGAAGCTCCAAAGCGCATGGGTAATATTGCTCCAACCAGCGCGCCAAGAAATACTTATAAAACGAAAGATAATAAGTGGATTGCTCTTGCGGGGGCAACGCAAACAACAGCTGAAAGATTATTTAAAGTTATTGGTAAGAGTGAGTTAATCAATGATCCAAAATTTACAAATAATACTCAGCGTGTTTTAAACGTCGTAGAGTTGGACAACTATATATCAGAGTGGATGATGGAGCACACTCTTGAGGAAGTTTCTAAAATATTACATGAGGCTTCTGTTCCGATGGGACCTATTTATAATATTGAAGATATTATGAATAATGTTCATGCTCAAGCGAGAGAGATGATTACAAATATTAAGGACAATGGAAGATCACTCAAGACTGAGAATGTGTTTCCAAAGTTATCGAGAACACCCGGTAAGATAAAACACCTCGGAAAAGAGATGGGCTCAGATAATGATGAAATATTTAGAGAAAGATTAGGACTCAATAAAGATGAAATTGAGAAATTACAAAAAGATGGGATAATATAAATAAAGAGGAGATAATATGAACAAAAAACCACTCATTACGCTTTATACGCCAGGAAACAAACCTGAACTAATTGAGAAAGCATCAAGATTTGAACCAGACGGGATCATTATTGATTTTGAAGATGCTGTACCTCTCAATATGAAAAGTGAAGTTAGAGAAAATATATCAAAAAATGTCATACCAAATCTTAGTATAACAGCGCTAGTAAGAGTAAATAGCGAAAAAGAATTCCTGGAACAAGACGTTAGAGCAGTAACCCAGAAGAATATCTACGGTATAGCTCTTCCAATGGCAGAATCCGTAAGTCAGGTAAAGTTTGTAGATGAAATAATTTCTGACGAAGAGGCTAAAAAAGGGCTTCAAAAGAATTCAATCAAGTTACTTCTTCTAATTGAGACTGCTCTGGGTGTAATAAAATGTTTTGATATTTGTAGTGCAGCTGAGCGTGTTGAGTCAATTGTATTTGGTAGTGCCCAAGATGGTGACTTACAAAGAGATCTTCGATCAGATTGGTCGATAGATGGCTTTGAATTAAATTATTCAAGGTCAAGATCATTAGTTGAAGCAAGAGCAGCAAAGATGCCATATGTTCTTGATGGTGCTTATGGTGGAATAAATGATTTGGAAGGTTTAAGAGCTGAATGTGAACTTAGTAAGAGATTGGGGTATGATGGTAGAACATTAATTCATCCAAGTCATATAAAAGTTGCCAGGGAATCTTATGAACCAGATCCTAAAGAAATTGATTTGTATACTAGAATGGTTGTAGCATTCGAAGATGCAGAAAAGAATGGACAGGCGGCAATAACTTTTGAAAATAAGTTAGTTGACTATGCTATGTATAAAAAGGCCAAAGATTTTATAGATAGGTAAAAATGTATTTGAGCAAAAAAAAACCCAGATAATTAATCTGGGTTTTTTTATCAACTATAATATATTGATTTAAGCTTGGCTCATATCACCATTTTGTTTCAACCATTGTTTTTTTCTTTTCGCTGAAACTTCTTCCATTCTGGAATGTCTTCTCCAATATAGAACTTTATAATCCATATATTCCATGAGTGTGAATAGGCTTAGACCCATAAGAGACATTACGATTAGTGCAGCGAAACTACCATCCATATTTAAACGGAATGCAAATCTCTGCATCAAAATACCAACACCCTCAGATGCTGAGAAGAATTGTGCAACGATTGTACCAATTAAAGCACCTGTCATTGCCAGTTTTAATCCAGCTATTATGATAGGAAGTGCACTAGGTATTTGACACTTTTGGAAATATTGTTTTTTAGTTGATCCAAGAGATCTAAATAGTTCCGTAGCGTCTTTATCAATATTTAACAATCCTGTAAGTGTGTTGATGAATGGAGGGAAGAAGCAGACTAGCGCCGCGAGAGCAATTTTTGAGCTCCATCCAAAACCAAACCAAGCGATAATAAACGGTGTAACAGCAATACCTGGTGTTACGTTGAATACTACTGCATAAGGCGCCCAATATCTCCTAAATACAGGACTTATTGCTGCAGTAATTGCTAGACCCATCCCAATACTTACACCAATTATGAAGCCCATTGTTGCTTCATACATTGTGATTATATAATGCCAGTATATAGAGCCTGTAACAAAAAACATTTCATAAAGTCTATATGCAATAGATGTGGGTGCAGGCATAATTAATTCATTAACATACCCCATCCTTGATCCGAGTTCCCAACCTCCAAATAAGACTAGAAACACAAGACCATGAGCAAGTGTCTTCTGTACTGGTGATAGCTCTTTTACGCCGGCTAATACGCCGTCTGATCCAATATCACTCATAATCCTAACTCCTGTCTATATTTGATTTCTCTTTTAGCACTTTTTTTTGCCATCAAATCATCATCTAACCAATAAAGAACTCGTTTATCTATCACTTCCATTGTTCTAAATAGAAGGAAACCATAAAGAGTAATTGATAGCAGTCCTGCGAAAGCAGATGGCATATTTAGTGACATGGTATATCTCGCCATTAAAATGCCCATACCAGCCTGAGCAGATATGAATTCTGCAACAAGAGCGCCACCGAATGCAGATCCAACAGCAAGTTTTAACCCTGCGTTCATTGTTGGTAATGCAGTTGGTATCATTAATCTCCAAAAGACCTGCCTTCTGGTTGCTCCAAGTGATCTGAAGAGTTCATAGGATTCTTCTTGAACGCCTAGCAAACCAGTAATTGTATTAACGAATGGTGCGAAGAAACATACCAAAGCTGCTAGTGCAACTTTTGAACTCATTCCAAATCCAAACCATGTAACAAATATAGGGCCAAGAGCGATCCTTGGTGTAGCTTCAACGATGATTATGTATGGTTTTAGGAACTGCCTAAATGAATCACTCAATACAGCAGCTACTGCGAGAGCTATTCCAATAACTGAACCAATTAAGCAACCAAGCATCGCCTCTTGGAAGGTTACCCATAAATGGTACCAAACGTTACCTTGTGTCACATATATTTTCCATATGGATGCGGCAATATCAGTAGGTCTTGGAAGTAATAAAGGGTTACTAAAACCAGTTCTATTGGCCATTTCCCATATAAACATGACTACGAAGAAGATTAGTGTGTGTCTTATAACGGCACCACCTAAAGACCCTGTATATTGGGCGTTTAGTTCAATATTACTAATGCTAGCTTCTTGATCATTACTCATAGCGGTTGTCCATCTAAATGTCCAGATAACACGTCTCTGACTTGTTGAACGTAGTTATTAAATTCTGGAGTTGTTGTCATATCAATATTCCTTGGTGTAGGAAGATCAATTTTAATCTGAGCTGCAATTCTTCCTGGTCTTGGAGTCATAACAAAGACTTGATCTGCAAGATATATTGCTTCTTGTATATTGTGTGTTACAAATAATGTTGTAATATCTGGACCTTCAACAATTCTTAGTAGTTCATCGTTCAATCTTTCTCGTGTGAATTCATCAAGAGCACCAAAAGGTTCATCAAGAAGCATGATATCTGCCCCTGTTTGTAATAGACGCGCAAGTGCAACACGTTGCTGCATACCACCTGATAATTGTCTAGGGAAAGAGAATTCGAAATCTTTTAGTCCAACTAGTTGGAGATGATCCCACGCTCTTTTCTTGGCATCTGTATCAATTGTTCCTCTAATTTCATCTGGCAAGAGGACATTCTCAATTGAAGTACGCCAGTCCAACAAAACTGCTTTCTGGAACATCATTCCAATATCACTTCTCGGGCCAACTACTTCATTGCTTCTAACAAGTAGGTCACCTTCAGATTTTTCAATTAGACCTGATATGAGTCTAAGTAACGTAGATTTTCCGCAACCACTTGGTCCTACTAAAGATATAAATGAACCTCGTGGGATAGTGAAATTAGCGTCTTCAACTGCAATAACATTTTCATTAAATTGCTTTCTGAGTCCGCTACCACTAATGACTATGTCTTCAGCCATGTTTATTTCCTCCCATTAAATTATGCAGGTTTTGCATAAATTTGATAATTGAACTGTAGTAACTATGTTTCTAGCTTCTAAACTAAAGTTACTTTGTAGCAACATTTTAATAAAAATTAAAGAAAAATCTAAACTAAATTAAAAAAAAACTTAATAACTTATTAACTGTTGTTATTTCCAGTAAATTCTTTTGCCATTTATATGTTTTTTAAATGTATAATAGAAATATATAGCAAAGATATGAAACTCTGGCTTAGAAGTATTCATTAAATATATGAATTAGAATCCTATAATATTAAATATACAGATGAGGACTAAACTATGAGACTAAAGAATTTAACCTATAATGAAATGAATGAAGCTCAAAAGAAGATACATGATGAAATTTCTTCAGGGCCGCGCGGCAGTGTAAGAGGACCACTTGCCGTTTGGATGCATAGAGCTGGTTTAGCAGATAAGGCACAATCACTTGGAGCTTATTGTAGATATTACACATCACTTGAGCCAAAATTATCTGAATTTGCAATCTGTTTAATAGCTCGCGTATGGGGTGCAGGGTATGAGTGGAAAGTTCATAGCAAAATTGCAATAGAAAAAGGTGTTTCTCAAGAAATTATAGATGCTATCGAGAAAGGCAAGAAACCATCAAATATGGACTCTGAACAAAGTGTAATCTATGATTTTACAATGCTTCTTCATAAAAATAAAAAGGTAAGTGATGAAGTTTATGAAAATACGATTAATATTCTGGGCAATGATAGGATAGTAGATTTAGTTGGAATACTTGGTTATTACACCCTCATATCAATGACCATAAATGTATTTGGGGTAGAGCATTCTGAATTAACAAGTCCATATATGGATGAATTGGAGGGGGGTATTGAAATATAATCAACTTGGTCAGACAGAAATAAAAGTCTCTGAGGTTGGTTTGGGTGGCGCAGGAATTGGTCACGCGTGGGGTTTAACCTCTGATGGAGAATGTCAATATCTCATAAACTGTGCAATTGATAATGGGATAAATTTTTATGATACATCTCCAGTTTATGGAAATGAAAAATCTGAAATAAACTTGGGAAATGTATTTAAAAAATTATCTTCAACAAGGAGAGAAAAGTTAATAATCGCAACAAAAATACGATTTCATGATTTTGAACAACTTGACAAAATAGAAGACTCTATGAGGAGTTCAATAGATAGGAGTTTATCAAATCTAAATCTTGATTACATAGATTTAATTCAAATTCACCATCAGGTGGGGAATTCCAGAGGGGAGTATAAATTTCGTGATAACCCTCCAGAATTTGCACCAATCATGACTTATTCTGATTGTATAAATTTCTCTGATCTAATCAGTAGATTCCGAGCGGAAGGGAAGGTTCGTTTCACCGGGTTGACAGGTTGGAACGCTGATTTTTTAACGATCTGTAATTTACTGAAGAGTAAAAATTTTGACACTATCCAGGTGCTTTATAATGTTCTTAATCAGTCAGCAGGAGGGAAACTTCCAATTCTAAATGAAAAGGACCAAGGTTCTGGATTAAATGATAATTCAATTAATGAAGGATCAATTTTTGATTTGTGTCAGAAGTATAATGTGGGTGTTATTGGGATACGTTCGCATGCTGCTGGCGCAATAGTTAACCAGCTTGATAGAACAATTCATTTGAAAGATAGCCTTTATCAAATGCATAAAAATGCAAAAGAATTGGACGATGTCGCAAAAAAATACAATCTTAGTCTTGCTGAGATGGCACTGATATTTTGTATTAAGAATCCAAATATCAGTACAACAGTCCCAGGTGTAAAGAATAGACAAGAATTAATGCAATCAATTAAATGTGCAAATTCTAGAATAAATGATGAAATAATAATTGAAATTGAAGAATGGTATAAAAGGAAGGTAATTCAAGATTGATTAGCAAGAAATAATACTTTCAATTATCAAAATATATTATATAAGTTTAATATTGATGTTTTTTAAGGTTATACTCAATGGCAAAAGAAGAGTTGCTTGAATTGGATGGTGTGGTTACCGATGTGCTTCCAGATGCTCGTTTTAGGGTGATGTTGGACAATGAACATGAAATTGTAGCCTATACTGCAGGGAAAATGAAGAAACACAGGATCAGGACTTTAATTGGTGATCGTGTAACAGTTGAAATGACACCATATGATCTTGACAAAGGACGAATTATTTTTAGACATAAAGATGAAAAAGCACCTGCTACAAGAGCTCAGGCAAGGAAAAACTTCAGAAGAAGATAACAAATTTTATCTATGATCCTCTAATTTTCATAATTTGCTAATATTACAGCAACAACAACGCAGAAAAATCCAATCAATATATTTGAAGAAACAGGTTCGCTTAATATCAGTGCACCTAATATCATTGCACTTAATGGATTAAAGCCAACAGTCATTGTTATGCCAGTTGGTGTTGACATATTGATTGAAGAAGTGAACATAGACTTCATTAAAGCAGCGCCAGGGATGGCTAATATAAGTAATACAATCCATTGAGTTGAGTCAAATGATAGAGATCCATTGAGAGGACTCCCAAAGAATAATGCTAGCACAAGCATTAGCGATGAACCAATAAACATTGGCCATGCGGTGAATGTAAAACTTCCGTATTTTCGAATGTATTTACCAACATTCAACACATAAACAGAATTACAGAATGCTGCTATAAACATTAAAAAGTCACCTAAGTGTACATCCGATGCCAGCGAACCTATATCATCACTTAGTGTGATAATAATTCCTGTGATAGCTACCAATATCGCTAATACCTTTAGTGGTGTTGGTCTCTCTTTACCAAGCAGTACTCCCAAGACCAAAGTTATTACAGGTTGTGATGTAAAAACAATAGATCCCCTAGCTGCAGTGGTATGTTCAAGCCCAGCGGCAAATGATAGGGGGAAACCAATATAAAAAACTATGGATAACAATAATATTGGTATCCAATCTACTCTTTCCAGTGGTTTATTTTTTT
>CALJEH010000050.1 GCA_938074435.1 uncultured Alphaproteobacteria bacterium | reverse complement strand
ATTCTACCCGTTGCTTGACCATTTTAGATAAAACTTCAATAATTATGTCATCCTCAACGCTTTTATTCTTTGCTCTCTCTAGTATTTCACGGTCTTTTATTGCAGCTAAAATCAATCTTAAGGTTGATGTATAATCCTTATCTTTATTCAGCATTGCTTTTTTTAATTGATCGTTTATTTCATCTCTAATCATAATTCTAGCCTCACTGTTCTTAGATTTATTACATTATATCTATTTTTTTTTATATAGATATAAAATTTGCTATGGAAAAGTGTTAACTTTATAATGAATATCAAGCATATTTTATTGAAATGATATATACATATTTGAAATAAATTATAACAATTGAAAATATGTATAACGAAAAACAATCCAGGGATATTTCTGGAAATAACGATGCTGGATGGGAACCAATTAAAAAGACAGGTGTTATTTTATTTTCTGATGGATCTATCAAATATGGCTATGGTATTGGTAAAATAGGAGTAACTTACGGGGAGGTTTGCTTCAACACATCCATTACAGGTTATCAAGAAATTATTTCAGACCCTTCCTATTCACATCAAATTATAAATTTTACATTTCCCCATATCGGTAATGTGGGTACAAATTATGAAGATCTAGAAACAGCTAACCCCGATGGAAAGATCCATATTTCTGGTGTAATTACTCACGCCATGATTAATTTACCCTCAAATTACAGATCAAAACTATCTTTAAATGATTGGATGAAACAACAAGGTATTGTTGGTATTTCTGGAATAGATACTAGACAGCTCACCAAGAATATTAGAGATAATGGTATGATGAATTGTGTGATTGAACATTCTGAGAGTTGTAATTTTGATATTCCAAAACTCCAAAAGATATTATCCGAGGTAAAAAGTATGGAGGGAATGGACTTAGCAACAGATGCATCAACAAAAACAATATATCAAAATTATCAAAAATCCTGGGACTGGAATTTTGGTTATGAAGATAATAAAGATAGTAAGATTAAGATCGCTCTAATTGACTACGGAATAAAGTCAAATATAATTCGTATGCTAAATCACTTTGGTTGCGAAATAAAAGTATTTCCTCCTAACTGTAACATTAATCAAATATTTGATTTTAATCCAGATGGAGTTCTACTCTCAAATGGACCAGGAGATCCTCATGCAACAATAAACTATAGCGTGCCTTTGATTAAAAATTTAATTCAAAAAGATATGCCTATTTTTGGGATTTGTTTAGGGCATCAAATTTTAGCTTTAGCATTAGGAGCAAAAACTATAAAAATGTCATTTGGCCATCACGGAGCAAATCATCCTGTTCAAGATTTAGACTCTAAAAAGGTATTGATAACTTCGATGAATCATGGTTTTGCAGTAGATACTCAATCGCTTCCTGCTGAAGTTGTTGAGACGCATAGATCACTTTTTGATGACTCAAATTGTGGAATACGAGTTAAAGAAAAACCTATTTTTTCAGTACAATTTCATCCTGAAGCTTCACCTGGACCTCAAGATTGTTATTATATTTTTGAGAAATTTTTAGATAATATTAATTCAAACTTATGAAACTAATATGCCAAAAAGAACTGATATAAAATCAATACTTGTTGTGGGAGCAGGACCAATTGTAATTGGTCAAGCATGTGAATTTGATTATTCAGGCACACAAGCTTTAAAAGCTATAAAAGAAGAAGGCTTTCGTGTTATATTAATCAATTCCAATCCAGCTACTATAATGACTGATCCTGAACTAGCTGACGCAACCTATATTGAACCAATTACTCCTGAATTTTTAGAAAAAATCATTAAAAAAGAGCGTCCTGATGCCATACTTCCTACAATGGGTGGTCAAACAGCTCTAAATACAACACTATCTCTCAAAAAATTAGGCATCTTAGAAAAATATGATGTAGAAATGATAGGTGCATCATCGGAGGCCATTGACATGGCTGAGGATAGGGAACTCTTCAGAGAGGCCATGAAAGAAATAGGATTAAAAACACCAAAATCATTAATTGCACATGACTTAGCTCAAGGACTTGAAGCACTCGATGCACTTGGTTTGCCGGTTATCATCCGGCCTTCATTTACACTTGGTGGTACAGGGGGTGGAATTGCCTATACAAGAGAAGAATTTATAAAAATCGTAGAAAATGGAATTGATGCATCACCAACTTCTGAAGTTCTCATTGAAGAATCTGTTCTTGGTTGGAAAGAATATGAAATGGAAGTTGTTAGGGATAAGAATGATAACTGTATTATTATTTGCTCGATCGAGAATATTGATCCAATGGGAGTTCATACCGGTGACTCAATAACTGTTGCTCCAGCATTAACTCTGACGGATAAAGAATACCAAATTATGCGAAATGCCTCCATAGCTGTCCTTAGAAAAATTGGTGTTGAAACCGGAGGTTCTAATGTTCAATTTGCAATAAATCCAGAGAATGGAGAGATGGTTGTAATTGAAATGAATCCAAGAGTATCAAGATCCTCTGCCTTAGCATCTAAAGCTACAGGGTTTCCAATTGCAAGAATAGCAGCAAAACTTGCATTAGGTTATACACTAGATGAACTGTCAAATGATATTACAGGTGGACAAACCCCCGCATCTTTTGAACCAACAATTGATTATATAGTTACAAAAATACCTAGATTTGCATTCGAAAAGTTTCCTGATGCAAAACCATTACTAAGCACATCCATGAAATCTGTTGGAGAAGCAATGGCTTTTGGGAGAACATTTTCTGAAAGTTTGCAAAAAGCTCTTAGATCACTTGAGATCGGACTTACTGGGCTTGATCCTATTGAGTTCAGGGATATTGGTAAAGATGCTGAAAAAAATATAGTAAGAGCTGAATTAGGAGAGCCAACACCTAATAGAATATTAAAAGTTGCACAAGCACTGAGACTGGGTATATCGCATGAGCAAATTCATCAATCTTGCAGAATAGATCCTTGGTTTATTCAAAGACTTCAGGAAATAATCGATTTAGAGAATAAAGTTAAAAAATACGGATTACCAAATGATCGCGAGAACTTTCAAACTCTTAAATCTCATGGGTTTTCTGATGCTAGATTAGCCAATATTATTGAAAAAGATGAGACTTTTGTAAGAAAACATAGGGAAAAACTAGGCATTCATCCAATCTATAAACGAATTGATACCTGCTCTGCAGAATTCCATACTCCGACAGCTTATATGTACTCAACATATAACTATTTAGATTTTGATGATTTTGATAATGAAGTAGATCCAAGTCTAAAAAAGAAGGTTATTATAATTGGTGGTGGTCCAAATAGAATAGGGCAAGGCATTGAATTTGATTACTGTTGCTGCCATGCATGTTTTGCACTACAGGAATTAGATATTGAAACAATAATGATAAATTGTAATCCAGAAACTATTTCAACTGATTACGATACTTCTGATAGATTATACTTTGAACCATTAACTTCAGAAGATGTTTTCGAAATAATTAACATAGAACAGAGTAAAGGAAACTTGCTAGGTGTTATTGTTCAGTTTGGAGGACAGACACCATTAAAATTATCAAATCAACTTGAAAAACGAGGAATCAAAATACTGGGAACAACACCTGATACAATTGACCTTGCCGAAGATAGAGATCGTTTCTTAAAACTGATAAATAAACTCAATCTGAGACAACCAAAAAATAAAATTGCCAATTCAATTAAAGAAGCAAGAAAAGCAATAGAGGACCTAGGATTGCCAATAATTCTTAGACCATCTTATGTACTAGGTGGAAGGGCTATGGTCATCCTCAGAGATGAAAATGATTATGACAACTATATTGAAAATACTTTACCAGAATTGATTCCAGAAGAAATAAAAATAAAATTCCCTCAAAACAAAGACAAACAAATCAATACCCTATTAAAAACAAATCCTTTGCTACTCGACAGCTTCTTATCAGATGCAATTGAGGTTGATGTTGATGCTATTTCAGATGGAGAAGATGTTTTCATCTGTGGAATAATGCAACATATTGAAGAAGCAGGTGTCCACTCAGGTGATAGTGCCTGCTCAATTCCCCCATATTCGCTTAAACAAAACACCATTCAAAATCTTAAGGAACAAACAATTGCAATAAGTAATTCTCTTGGTATTATTGGCTGTATTAACATTCAATATGCTATTAAGGATGATGAAATATTTATTATAGAGGTTAATCCTCGTGCTAGCCGAACAATTCCATTCGTTGCAAAAGTAACTGGTATACCAATTGCAAAAATAGCTACTAAATTAATAGCAGGAAATAAACTGAAGCAACATATCACAAATAAAGAAAATGATGCGCTTAATAGGATCAAACATGTTGCTGTAAAAGAAGCTGTTTTCCCATTCAATAAATTTGATGGAATTGATGTCTTGCTAGGCCCTGAAATGAAATCAACTGGTGAAGTAATGGGTATTGGTGATGACTTTGGTATTGCTTTTGCAAAAAGCCAGCTAGGAACAAATGTACCGTTGCCTAAAGATGGTAATGTTTTCGTTTCTGTTAAAGATAAAGATAAGCCAAATATCCTTGATGCTGTAAAATCACTAGAGTCACTTGGATTCAACATACTAGCAACAGGGGGTACACAAAAATACCTTATTGAACAGGGGATAAAAGCAGGTAGAGTCAAAAAGGTACTGGAAGGACGTCCCCATATTGTTGACTCAATGAACAACAATACTATAAGTTTGGTAATTAATACTACAGAGGGTAGCAAGGCTCTATCCGATAGTAAAACCTTGCGGCAAGCTGCTCTTAGGAATAGAATACCGTATTATACAACACTTTCGGGAGCCCTTGCAGCTGTTGAATCAATAAGAATGTATGTAAATGGATTGGGTGATGTAAAATCATTACAAGAATACTTTAAATAATTATTTAGAATATTTACTTAAACTAAAACTATACCATATAGGAGCATATAGGAGAATCTATGGAAAAAATACCAATGACAATTATTGGACATGAAGCGCTTCAGAATGAAATTAAACGACTAAAAAGTATTGAAAGACCTACAATCATATCTGCCATAGCTGAAGCAAGAAAGCATGGTGATCTATCTGAAAATGCTGAATATCATGCTGCAAAAGAACAACAAGCAATGAATGAAGCAAAAATAAGCGATCTTGAAGATAAGCTATCGAGAGCTGATGTAATAGATATATCAAAATTATCTGGTAATATTATTAAATTTGGTGCAATTGTTACACTCGTTGACGAAGACACTGAAAAAGAGTCAAAGTATCAAATTGTTGGTGAATTTGAATCCGATATCACAAAAGGACTAATTTCAATTAGCTCACCAATTGCGCGTGCGTTAATTGGTAAATCAATCGGTGATAGCGTAGAAGTGGCTACACCAGGTGGTGGAAAGAGCTATGAAATAATCCAAATAGCATTTCCAAAATAACTATTTTAAATTAACATGAAATTAATTGCATGAATGAAAAAAAAACAAAAGTATTAATTGTTGGATCTGGCCCGGCAGGGTATACCGCGGCAATTTATGCATCTCGAGCAATGCTACAGCCAATTTTAATTGAGGGAATACAACCGGGGGGGCAATTAACAATCACTACTGATGTAGAAAACTACCCAGGTTTTTCAGAAATTATTCAAGGTCCTTGGCTAATGGAGCAAATGAAATCTCAAGCTTTAAGTACTGGCGTTGAGATAATTAGTGATCACATAAACGAGTGTAACCTTGATGAATACCCTTTTAGATTGACTGGTGACTCTAAAACACAATATTTATCTGACTCATTAATAATTTGCACAGGTGCACAAGCAAAGTGGCTTGGCATTAAATCAGAGGAAAAATATAAAGGTTTTGGAGTATCAGCATGTGCAACTTGCGATGGATTTTTCTACAGAGATAAATCAGTTATCGTTGTTGGTGGAGGAAATACAGCTGTAGAGGAAGCTCTGTTCCTAACAAATTTTGCTAGTAATGTAACATTAGTTCACAGAAGAAATGAATTAAGATGTGAAAAAATTCTTGAAGAACGACTAATTCAGAACCCTAAAATTAAAATCATTTGGAACTCAGTTATAGATGAAATTATCGGAACAGATAACCCTAATTCTGTTAATGGCGTAAGCTTATTAAATGTCGAAACAGAAAAAGTTACCAAACTTGAAACTGACGGTGTTTTTATTGCAATAGGACATAAACCATCTACTGAACTGTTTAAGAGTTCATTGGAAATGAAAAATGGCTACATTCTTACAACACCTGGAACAACAAAAACATCTAGAAAGGGTGTATTTGCTGCAGGTGATGTCACAGATGATAAGTATAGACAAGCAGTAACAGCAGCGGGGATGGGATGTATGGCAGCACTAGATGCAGAGAATTATCTTGCAAATAAAGAATAATGGACTGGGACAGGCTAAGAATCTTTCATATCGTAGCTGATGCTGGAAGTTTTTCTCATGCAAGTGAGGATTTAAATACAAGCCAATCAGCAATAAGCAGACAAATTTCAAATCTTGAATACGAGATTGGTATACCACTATTTCATAGACACCCAAGAGGACTTATCTTAACGGAACAAGGTGAATTGCTATATAAGAGAACCAGAACAATTATTAACATTATAAAAGAAGCAGAATTCGAATTAACAGACAGCAAAGAGAGGCCATCAGGTGATCTTTCTGTAACAACAACTGTTGGATTAGGAGCAAATTGGTTATCCCCTCGCCTCGGTGACTTCACATCACAATATCCAGAAATTAATCTAGAATTAAGGCTAACTGACGCTGAATTAGATATAGGCATGAGAGAAGCTGATATTGCGATAAGGTTTCATAAACCTCAAAAATTAGATTTGATTCAAAGGAGGCTCTTTACAGTTCATTTTCATTTATTTGCATCGCCGGAATATTTAGAAGAAAATGGAACTCCCAACAAGGTAGGAGATCTAAAATCGCATAAGATAATAACTTACGGTAAAGCACCAGAATACCTGAAAGAAATTAATTGGCTAGAAAAAATAACGAGAGAATACAAAATAAAACCTATCGTTAGAATTGCAAATATTAATGCGCTACTAAGAGCTGCATCAGCAGGAATTGGAATTGTGTTGCTGCCAGATTATCTTGTTAGTGATGATGACAATCTAATACAGATAGTTTTCAATGAAAAATTACCAGAAATAGATACATACCTGACCTATGCTGAAGAGAGAAAAAACTCTAAAAGAATAGCAGTATTTAGAGAGTTTATTATAGAAAAAGGGAAAGAATGGAAATTTTAGTGTTAATTAGCATTGCAAACATTGCATGCTAGATCTGCAATATTAATAGTAGAATTGCATAACTATTTTTTGTATAAATATTGAATACAAAGTATATGAACCTCCCTAATTACATATACAAATACATACCCAATATTAAAAACTGAGCTCACTTGAGTTCAGTTTTTTTTATGATAAACCTGCGCAAAAACGAATAATTCTCGTACAAGCTTCCTCTAAAAGATCTATGGATGTCGCATACGAAATCCTAAAGCAAGGACTGGTTCCAAATGCAGCACCATGGACAACAGCTACCCCCTGCTCCTCTAGAAGATGAGTAACAAAATCTTCATCATTTTCAATTAAATTTCCATTCGACGTTTGTTTTCCAATACATCCAGAACAATTAGGGTAAACATAAAATGCGCCTTCAGGAAGCCCACATTCTAAGCCATTTGCTTTATTAAGCATTCCAACAACTAAGTTTCTTCTCTCCCTAAACTCTTTTATCCAACCTTTCATGAATGATTGATCTCCCTCTAGAGCTTCAACTGATGCCCATTGACTTATTGAGGTAGGGTTAGTTGTTGATTGTGATTGTATTGTACGCATTGGTTTTATTAGTTCTAATGGCGCACCACAATATCCTATACGCCACCCTGTCATTGAATAAGCTTTTGAGACACCATTCAAAGTCAGGGTTCTATTAAATAGCTTTGGTTCAACTTGCAGAGGCGTAAAGAATTTAAAATTGTCGTATACCATATGCTCATAAATGTCATCTGTTAATAGCCAAACATGATCACACTTAACCAATACATCTGTTATTTCTTTAAGTTCAGCCTTTGTGTATGTGCCTCCACTCGGATTAGATGGAGAGTTGAAAATCACCCATTTAGTTTTTTCAGTGATTGCTGACTCAAGCTGACCGGCTTTGATTTTGTAATTGTTTTTTGGATCACCTTGAATGACCACAGGAACACCACCTGCCATTTGAGTAATATCGGGATAAGATACCCAGTAGGGAGCTGGAATTATGACTTCATCACCTTCATTCAATGTTGCCATCATTGCATTATAGATGATTGCCTTGCCGCCTGGTGCAACAAATACCTGATCGGTTGTATAATCTAATTTATTTTCTTTCTTAAACTTATTAACAATTGCTTGCTTCAATTCTGGAATTCCATCTACAGCAGTATATTTTGTCTCTCCACGATTAATTGCATCTATGGCAGCTTCTTTAATATTATCAGGTGTATCAAAATCTGGTTCACCTGCACCCAAACCGATTACATCTCTGCCTTGTGCCTTCAACTCACGCGCTTTTTGTGTAACAGCAATTGTGGGTGATGGCTTAATGGCAAGCACTTGCTTTGATAAAAAATTCTTTGTCATTTATGATAAATCCTTTTCTAAAGTTACCTCATATGCAGCAACATCTCTATCCGTCGCTCCACCATTTTTACTAATAGCTTCTCTCCATCTCTTGAAGTGAGTCGACTGAAAATGAATTTCGAGATCTTCCATTGATTTCCATTTTTCAGAAAGACGCATCAGTCCAGGATCATCAAGAGCTTCAGAGAACTGAAAATAAATACAACCACTTTCGGAGTTACTCATTTTCACCATGTGTTCTATTTCTGGGCGGAGGTCATTAAGGTATTCCGGTTTAAGACGAAATTCTCCCATTACAATAATCATTTTCGTGATTCTCCCGTTTGAAGTACCGACAATTCATTCAATTATCATAAATATTCATTATTTGTAAGAAAAAAATATAGTTTATAATTCATCAATACTACCTATATTAGATATAGTTAATACAAGCAAATTAAATTCATGAGTTTTCATTGATGTCTATTAGTCCAATAAAAAATAAATTTCAGATTCATTCAAAATTTCAACCATCAGGTGATCAGCCTCACGCAATAAATTCACTCGTGGATGGCTTGAATGAAGGTAAACGAGATCAGGTTTTATTGGGTGTTACTGGATCTGGAAAGACCTATACGATGGCTAAAATCATAGAAAACTCTCAACGACCAGCAATAATACTAGCACCTAATAAGACTCTTGCAGCTCAGTTATATGGTGAATTTAAATCATTCTTCCCTGAAAATTCAGTTGAATATTTTGTCTCATATTATGACTATTATCAACCAGAAGCTTATGTAGCGAGAACAGACACATATATAGAAAAAGATGCCTCCATCAATGAACAAATTGACAAAATGAGACATTCTGCAACAAGATCGCTCATCGAAAAAGATGATATTATAATTGTTGCATCTGTATCTTGTATATATGGTATTGGTCCGCTTGATGTTTACGCTGAAATGACAGAAAAAATACAAGTAAATAGAAATATTGATCTGAGAGGATTGATTAGTAGGCTCGTAGAACTCCAATATAAAAGAAATGATTTAAATTTTTTTAGAGGAACATTTAGAGTTAAAGGAGATATCCTTGAAATATTTCCTGCCCATTTTGATGACCGAGCATGGAGGATTTCATTCTTTGGGAATGAAATTGAATCAATTAGTGAATTTGACCCCTTAACCGGTGAAGTATTTCAGGATATTGAAGAAATAACTATCTTTGCAAATTCACACTACATAACACCAAAACCAACTCTAGATACAGCTATAAAACAGATTAAAATTGACCTAAAAAACCGACTTGAGTTTTTCAATAAAGAAAATAAATTACTCGAGGCTCAACGACTAGAGCAAAGAACTATTTTTGATCTTGAGATGATAAATACAACAGGTACATGTGCCGGTATTGAAAATTACTCTAGATATCTATCGGGAAGACAAGAGGGTCAACCACCGCCAACTTTATTTGAATATATGCCTGAAAATGCCATCGTATTTATTGATGAAAGCCATGTAACAATTCCGCAACTAGGTGCTATGTACAAAGGTGATTTGAGCAGAAAACAAAATCTATCTGAATATGGTTTCAGGCTACCCTCTTGCAAGGATAATAGACCATTGAATTTTAATGAGTGGAATTTTATGCGCTCGCAAACAATTTATGTCTCAGCTACTCCAGGAAAATGGGAGCTCGGTCAAACAGATGGAAAGTTTACTGAACAAATCATCCGTCCAACAGGTTTGATCGATCCGATTACAGAAATTAGACCAGTTAAGAATCAAGTTGAAGATATAATTGGTGAAATTGAGTTAGTTAGCAAAAATAATCAGAGAGTATTAATAACAGTTTTAACAAAAAAAATGGCTGAGGATCTTACTGAATATATCCATGAAAAAGGTATAAAGGTTAGATATCTTCACTCAGATATTGATACAATTGAGAGAATTGAAATAATACGTGATTTGAGAAAAGGTGTATTTGATGTTCTAATTGGAATAAATCTATTGCGAGAGGGATTAGATATTCCTGAATGCTCATTAGTTGCAATACTCGACGCAGATAAAGAGGGTTTTCTGAGATCTGAGACATCCCTTACACAAACAATAGGTCGTGCTGCTAGAAATGTTAATGGCAGAGTTATACTATACGCAGATAAAATTACAAATTCTATTTCACGAGCATTATATGAAACAGAAAGAAGAAGGGGAAAACAAAGAAAATACAATCACGATAACAACATCACACCCGAAACCATAAAAAGTAATATTAATGATCTTGATTACTCCATCTATGAAAAAGATTACTATGATATTTCGATAAATTCTGAGATTGCTAATGATAGTGAAAGTTTAGAGAAGAAACTAGATAGATTAAGAAAAGAAATGGTAGAAGCTGCGTCGGATTTAGAATTTGAAAAGGCAGCAAAAATTAGAGATGAAATTAAAAAAATCAGTAATAATAACCTACTAATTGATGAATTAGTTAAATAGAATTAAAATTAAAGGATAATAATGAAAACTATTTTAGTGACTGGTGGCGCAAAAAGAATTGGTAAATCAATAGTCAATTCTTTAGCAGAAGAGAATAATCGAATACTAATCCACTACAACAATTCAATTGAAGAAGCTCAAAAACTCAGAGATTCTCTAATTAAGAAGAAAGTTAATACACAAATATATAAAGCAGATCTCTCTAATTCAAATCAAATCATGCAAATGATTGATCAGATTGATAAAGATTGTAATGGAGAACTTGATACATTGATAAATTGTGCGTCTATTTTTGAATTTGATAGTGCAAGAGATTTTTCTAATGATAGGTTTAACAATCATATCAATACTAATCTTTTAGCTCCCCTGTTGATCTCCAAGCATATTGCCCAAACAAACGAAAACAATAATGAAATAGACAAGAATATCATAAATATAATTGATCAAAGAGTTCTGAGAATGAACCCATCTTATTTCAGTTATTCTATCAGTAAGTTTGCGTTATGGGGCGCAACTCAAATGATGGCTCAAGAATTTAGTCCTCTTATTAGAGTGAATGCAGTAGCACCAGGACCTATATTAGCAAACCACGACCAATCAGATGATGACTTTGCAGAAGAAGCTAATAACACCCCCCTACAAAAAAAACCTGATATAAAAGATATCTCCAATGCTATCAAATTTATACTTTCAACAAGATCAGTTACAGGACAAATAATTGCAATAGACTCCGGCCAACATTTATCATGGAAAACACCAGATTACATCGAAGTGAAAGTTGATTAGTTTCTATGGTTTCACAGTTAACAAATCTCCAAGCTGGAGCAAAAATTATAAAAAAATACACAGAGACTCTCTCTAAAAAACCTGGTGTGTATAGAATGTTAGATGCAAATCAAAAGATTCTTTACATTGGAAAAGCAAAAAACTTATCAAATAGAGTCAAAAGCTACACAAACCCCAATAATCACTCAAACAGAATAAAAAAAATGATTTCAGAGACAAAAGCTATGGAATTCATAATAACTGTTTCTGAAGCTGAAGCTCTACTGTTAGAAGCAAATCTTATAAAAAAAAATAAACCTAAATATAATATCGCAATGCGAGATGATAAATCTTTCGCCCATATCCTAATTAACAGTCAACATCCCTATCCTAGATTAATGAAATATAGAGGCGAAAAAAAAATTAATGGACAATATTATGGTCCCTTTGCTTCTGCGGGTGCTGTGAATAGGACAATTGATATTTTACAAAAAGCTTTTTTGCTAAGAACATGTTCAGATAGTGTTTTTGAGAATAGATCACGCCCTTGTCTTTTATATCAAATAAATAAATGTTCTGCACCCTGCACTGATGAGATTTCAAAAAAAGATTACAATTCTCTTCTTGATGACTTAGATCTATTCATGAAGGGTAAAGCAAGCACCATAAAAGATAAAATATATTCTGCAATGCAGGAAGAGTCTTCAAAATTAAATTATGAAAATGCAGCAAAGTTAAGAGATCGTCTTGAAACAATTAATAAAATTCAATCACAACAAACTATACATAACACAAGTATTAATGATGCAGATATTTTTGCTATAATGAAGTTAGATAATTTGGTATGTGTGCAAGTATTTTTTATTAGAGCAGGACAAAATTGGGGTAATAGAGAATATTTCCCTATCAATAATAAACTAGATACTAATGAAGAGATTTTGGATTCATTTCTAGCTCAATTTTACACTACTCATCCCTGTCCAAAGGATATTATTATTTCCCATGAAATACCTAGTAAAAAGTTACTAGAATACGCTTTATGTGAAAAGAATAAAAAAAAGATTTACATTCAAATCCCTAAGATGGGAGAAAAATATAAACTCATCCAAAAAGCTCTTATAAATTGCGAACAAGCTCTTAATAGAAAATTAAATCAAATAGATAACCACAAAGTACTTTTGGATGGTTTAGCAAACAAACTTTTATTAAATAAAATTCCAAAGAGAATTGAAATTTATGATAACAGCCACATTCAAGGTAGCCATCCTGTTGGGGCCATGGTTGTGGTTGGAGAGGATGGATTCGAAAATAAAAGTTATAGAAAATTTAATATTAGATCAGAAGAAATTAAACCTGGTGATGATTATGGTATGATGAAAGAAGTCCTCACCAGAAGATTTTCTAAAATAGAAAATAAGGTCGCGTATGAAAATTCTCCAGACTTAATAATTATTGATGGTGGGACAGGTCAATTAAATATAGCAAAGGATATCCTAAATGAATTTAATCTCAACCAGGTTCAATTGATAAGTATCTCAAAAGATAAAAAGAGAAAGCATGGGAATGAAAAAATACATACCGTAGAAAATGGAATAATAATTCTTGATACAAACGATCCTATCTTCTTCTTCTTACAACGGATGAGAGATGAAGCGCACAGATTCGCAATAGGAAGTCACAGAATTCGGAGAAATAGAGCACTAAAATATTCAAAACTTGATGACCTTGAAGGTATTGGTATTAAAAGAAAAAATCAATTAATGAAATATTTTGGAAGTATGAAGTCTATACAGGACGCAAATGTAGATGATATAATGAAAGTCCCTGGCATTAGTGAAAAATTAGCAATGGATATATACCAATCATTCCATGAAAGTTGATAAAAGTATGAATAATATATACACAATCCCAAATTTAATTACTATGAGCAGGTTAGTTGCAATCCCTGTCATAATCGGCCTATATTTATCTGATATTTATATTTTGCGACTCTTATCTTTCTTTATTTTTTTGTATGCATCATTGTCAGATTTTATTGATGGATATCTAGCAAGGAAATTAAATCAAACATCCCTATTAGGGAAGATCTTAGATCCGATCGCAGATAAACTTCTTGTCATTTTGATGTTTATGCTATTTTTGGGTTCATCTTTCTTAAATTTAACATCACTAATTTGTATTTACATCATCGCTGCTAGGGAAATTATTATTATAACATTGAGAGAAGTGATGGCTAATTATAGCATAAGCATTGATGTGATAGGCTTATCTAAAATTAAAACTACTATTCAATTTATATCACTCATATTTCTATTCATTGCATCACTACAAGAAACAGAAAATTCAATCATAACCCAAGTCACAAATTGGTTAATTTTGTTATCAGCGATAGTAACTATCATTACTTTAGTATTATATATTCAATCTTCTGTTAAAAAGATAAAGGGTAGAACTTGATATGAAAATAAAATATTTTGCCTGGGTTGCCGAAATTATTGATAAGCGTGAAGAGGAAATAAAAGTTCCAGACCACGTCATCGACGTGAATACATTAATAAATTTTTTGTGTACTATGGATGAAAGATATGAAGCTGCCTTTGCAAATAGAAAACAAATAAAATTTGCGATTAATCAAAAACTTAGCAGATCAAATGCTAAAATAACTAATAATGATGAAGTTGCATTTTTCCCACCTATGACAGGAGGATGAGATGTATATAGATGTTAGGGAAGAGGATTTTCATGTAAATAAGGAGCTTGAAAGATTTGAAAATTCTTCAAAAATGGATGCGGCAATATCATTATTTGTTGGTAAGGTTAGAGCTGAAGAAAACTTGATTAGCTTAAATCTTGATTGTTATCCAGATATGGCGGTAAAAGAGATTTTAAATATCGCTGAAAATGCCAAAAAAAAATGGAAAATCAATAATTTAACCGTCATTCATAGATTCGGAGAATTATTACCTGGTGAAAATATCGTGTTTGTAATTACATCTTCAGACCACAGAACCGACTGCCAAGAAGCAACCCAATATATCATGGATTATCTAAAGAATAGCGCCCCGTTTTGGAAAAAAGAAATTTATAAGGATAAGTGTATGTGGGTAGAACAAAAAGTTGATGATATTGAGAAAATGGAACGTTGGGGAGACTAATTTTTGACTAAATTTAAATAGTCTTCCATTAGATTTTTTGTTATCTCACCCGGTGTGAATTTGCATTCCGCAATCTCAGACACAGGAGTCACCTCTACTGCTGTTCCTGTCAAGAAACATTCTGAAAAATCTGACATTTCTTCTGGTAGAATTTTTCTTTCAATTACCTTAATCCCTCTCTTTTTAGCAATATCAATAACAGTTCGTCTTGTTATGCCATCAAGAAAACAATCTGGTATTGGTGTATGTATTTCACCATCTTTAATGAAGAAAACATTAGCTCCAGTTGCTTCAGCAACATAATTTTCATAATCCAGCATAAGTGAGTCTGCGTAACCGCGCTTTTCAGCATCATGTTTTGATAATGTACATATCATGTATAATCCTGCTGCTTTTGTATCACAAGGTATAGTTTCAGGTGATGGTCGCTTCCATTTTGAGAGTGTTAGCCTAATGCCCTTCAATCTCTGTTCAGGATCAAAATAAGATGGCCACTCCCAAACTGCAATTGCTAAATTAATTTTAGTTGATTGTGCAGATACTCCCATCATTTCTGCACCTCTCCAGGCAATTGGCCTCACATAACCATCAATTATGGAATTTTTATCGACGATTTGTTTACAAGCTTCATTTACCTGATCTTGAGTATATGGAATTTTCATATCCATTCTCTCAGCTGAATAGAATAAACGCTCTGTATGTTCTTCTAATTTAAAGATTTTTTTATTGTAAACTCTTTCACCCTCAAATACAGAACTAGCGTAGTGCAACGCGTGACTTAAAACATGTAATTTTACATCTGGCCAATCAACTAACTCTCCATTGAACCAGATATAACCATCCCGATTATCAAAATGTGCTGCCATTTAATTCCCTGCTGCTTGAAATAAACAATATGAAGTATATACAATATTGTTATTTATTCTAGAAGAAAAAAGTAATGAATATAATGATTTTTTTAGTCTAAGCGGACCTTGATTTGGAGAACTTTGAAACCAAATTGTCAACAAACTTTATTGGTTTACTGATTTGCTCAAAAATTTCACCTGATTTTATGAGTTTCTGATCTAGAAATGACATAATTTTTGACATATCATCATCTAACATCCATTGATCTATAGTCTGTTTATATATATGGATTAATCCTATATCACGTGATAACTTATGTAAGTTTTTCTGCTTATCATTTTTATATATATCATCAAATATTCTTGTAATATTTGTCATTTGAAAAAAATATTTATTCCTGAAATTCGATTCCTTGCCAATCAGATTAATGATTGCATTTCTTCTCCCACTATAAAGTTCTAATTTATTCAAAATGATGTTTAATATAATATCCTTTGGATCATTTATATTTGCATCTTCCCGAGTTAGATCCCCTACCTCTAGATCAATATTATTAAAAAACTCATAAACAATTGAGTCTAAATCTAAAAAATCAGCTTTTATATTCTCTTTTTTGAGCTTTGCTCTTCTTGCAACCTTCTCAATGTTGATTAGATTATAGTTCTCTTTTTCTAGTAAGCTCAAAAGAGCATCAACTACTTTTTCTTTATTTGTTTTAGCCATTCTAAATATTAGAGTATTAGATAATTATTACTTAGATAGAGTCCTGCTTCGCTCAATAGCCATACTAACAGCTTCATCTATCAATAATTTTAATCTATCATTATTCATGAATATTTTCAATGCTGCTTCAGTTGTTCCGCCAGGCGATGTTACGTTTTCTCTGTGTTCTACAACTCCTACATTTGGGGAATTTTCCATTAAAGCAGATGATCCTATAAATGTCTGAGTTGATAATATTTCTGCGAGTTCTCTTTTTAAACCATGTTTTACAGCAATAGTAGATAAACACTCAGTAAATAAATAATAATACGCTGGACCACTTCCAGAAATTGCTGTAATTGCATGCATATCTGTTTCATTCTCAACCCAAAAGAACTTTCCCATTGATCCAAATAAACTTTCGACTTTATTAATTAGATCTTGAGATAGCTGGTTTTCAGAAAATAATGCTGTAATACCTTTCCCGATAGCTGCAGGGGTGTTTGGCATGGTTCTTATTATTGTTGGTTTTGGGCCTAAATGTTTCTTCATATCAGCAACAGAATATCCTGCGATTATTGAGATTATAACAGTGTTTTCTGATATCATTTCTCTTAATTTTTTAAATAACTCACCGGCCACCTGTGGTTTTACAGCAATTAGAACAATTCCATCGTCTAATCTTATTTTATCCATATCATTTAGTTTTAGATTGTGATTGATTAAGAATGGATCTGTATCATCTATAAAAGGATCAACAATCTTTACTACTTTTTTATCTAGTTGATTATTTAACCAACCGCTTAAGATTGATTTTCCCATCCTTCCAAAACCAATGATATTTATACTTTCTATAGATGCTAGACTCATGATTCTCCAACGGTTGTAAACATTGCGTTTTTTATCGCCTCATCTGCATCATTACCACCCCATATTACGTATTGAAATGATGGGTAGAACTTTTCACAAGCTTCCACTATATGATTTAATAATGCATTAGATTGTTTATTTGTTGGCAAAAGCCCACCAGCGAGAAGTAAATTATATCTGAATACTGGGATTTGCTCATTAGTCCAAATATCAAAATGCCCTAACCATATCAATTGATTAATTTTTATAGTTAACTTTGTTACTTCATTGACCCTGTGATCTGGTATTTTTGTATCAAAAAATACTGCAATATGAATTCCTTCAAGTGTATCATTCCAGTTAAAGTTTATACGGAAATTAGAATTTTTCGACGAAATCCATAAGTCCAATTCATCCTTTAAAGATCTACTAAAAGAATAGTTTTCTGTTTCTGCTAAATTTTCAATGATATCTAGTGGATGTTCATTGTGATCTAAATAAAGAATATTTTCCATAACTCAAAAGATAAATGTTTAAATATATTCTTCATTTTCATTGTAAATAATTAATTTTTTATTTACAGAAAATATAGTTAGATCTTTTTGAGTTAGAAGTTTAAGTTATCCACTATTTTGTAGGTTTTAGTTTTTTAATTTGATTTTCAAGAGATTTGATTTTTTTTTCTAGTTTGTTGATTGTATCTGAAGAATTAACTAACATTTCTTTCATTACATCAAATTCATCTCGCTGCACAACCTCAAAATCATTTAAAATACGTTCAACTTGAGATTTTGCAATAATTTCTACCTCTTTTTTTACACCATTAGCTAGCCCTGCTGTTTCTGACATTACCTCAGCTAATTTGTTAAATATTTTTGAACTATTATCTTTCATAAAACTTTCCTGATAAGTTTAAATTATTTTTTTCATGATTATGATATATTAATGTTAAAAATCAATGGTAAAACATAATAAATGTTCACGACTGCAATAATACTGCCATATATAGATCCAATAGCATTAAATATAGGTTTCATTGATATTCATTGGTATGGTTTATCCTATTTGTGTGGGATTCTACTTGGATGGCTATATCTAAAATCTAAGTTTGTTTCCTCATGTATAGGAGACAGTAAATCTATAATATTATCTCTTAGTGACCTAATACCATGGATTGTATTTGGAATATTACTTGGTGGAAGAGTCGGATATGTATTAATTTATAACCCTATTTATTTTATTGGAAATCCTATTGAAATTTTTAAAGTGTGGAATGGTGGTATGTCATTTCACGGTGGGCTACTTGGTATAATTATTGCAATCTACTTCTATGTTAAAAAGAATAATAGAAGCTTTTTTGCATTTATGGACCTTATTGCCATCTCCGCTCCAATCGGAATATTCTTTGGTAGATTATCAAATTTCATAAATACAGAATTAATTGGAACTTACTCTGATCTACCGTGGTCTGTAATATATCCAAACGATAGTGTTTCGCGCCATCCATCTCAAATATATGAAGCATTACTTGAAGGATTGATATTATTCTTGTTATTAGCGTATTTATCTAAGAGAAATAAAATCCTTCACAATAAAGGAATGGCCTCCGCAATATTTCTTATCCTTTATGGAACTTTTAGAATCTTCTTAGAGCTATTTAGATTACCCGATCAACACATTGGATATATTCTTGCTAATAAGCTAACGATGGGAATGATAGTTTCTATTCCAATGATATTAGTTGGTTTGATTTTATATAAAAATATAAAAAAAAATGAATAAAAAATACCAGAATCTTGAAGAAAAAATTATTCAGAAAATTAAAAGTCATGGACCTATTGGTGTTGATGAATATATGGAGCTTTGCCTCAGTGATAAAGATTTTGGTTATTACATAAATTCAAAACCTATTGGCAAAAACAGTGATTTCATAACCTCACCTGAAATAAGCCAAATGTTTGGAGAATTGATTGCAGTATGGCTCATTGATTTATGGTTCAAGATTGACAAACCAAAAATAAATATAATTGAACTTGGCCCGGGTAACGGGTTCATGATGCAGGATATTCTTAGAGTATCCAAAAATTTTAATGACTTCTATCATTCCATCAAAATATGGTTATATGAACAAAGTAATGTCCTCTCCAAAATTCAAAGAAAAAACATAAACCATCCTTTTAAACACTTTGCATCCTTAGATGAATTACCAAATGGAATAAACTTTGTAATTGCTAATGAATTTTTTGATGCAATACCAATAAAACAATACTTATTTAATAACAATAAATTTAGAGAGAGAGTTGTATCAATTGATCAACAGAATAATTTAACATTTGAGTCAATCGAGGTTAATTCTGATCATCTCAGTATTTCAAATAGAGAAATTGAGTATCCAATAAATGGTCAATTATATGAGTTATCTCCTATGCAAGATACAATGCTAGAAAAAATATTTTCAAAGATCCAAAATAACGGAGGTTTATTGGTGATAGATTACGCAAAAACAAATGGTCCGTCTGGTGACACGCTTCAGGCTCTATCAAAACATAAAAAAGTTTCAATATTTCATGAACCAGGTGATAGTGATCTAACATCACATATAGATTTTAGCCGCTATAGCTATATTTCAAAAAAGAATAATATTCAAAGTTATGGTCCTATAACACAAAGAGATTTTTTGATTGGTTTGGGGATTGATCAAAGATATCAAATACTGAAAGAAAATAGCAATGATAGTCAATTAGATAAGTTATATCGTCAATATCATAGACTTATTGATAAAGATAAGATGGGAGAACTTTTTAAAGTGATGTACTTTTCAAATAATCTAAAAACTGTACCGATCTCAATTACATGAAACCTAAATTTATCACATCAGAAAATCTAATATTAAGTAATTGCAAATATGGTTTCTTCACGAGACAGGGTGGGGTGTCAACAGGAATATACCATAGTTTAAATTGCAGTTATTTATCAAATGACTCCAATAAAAATATTGATAAAAATAGAAAAATCATTTCACAAGAGCTATGCTCCTCAGCAAATTCAGTGAGACCAATTATAATTCCAACTCAACAACACACCAATATATGCAAGATTATTGATAGTAAATTTCCTGATAAATTTATCGCAGACTCAATAATTACTAAACGTGATGATATTATCCTATCAATTCTTACTGCAGACTGCGCGCCAATTCTACTATACGAAAACAAGGAGCAAATTATAGGAGCTGTGCACGCGGGATGGAAAGGTGCACAAAAAGGCATAATAGAAAATACTGTTGAACAAATCTTAAATATTGGTGGAAAGATTGAAAACATATTTGCAATAATAGGACCCTGCATACAACAGGACTCATATGAGGTTGGTATAGAATTTTATCAAGAATTCATCAGACAAGATCCTTCAAACAAAAAGTTTTTTGAAACAGCTAATAGAGGAAAATACTTTAATTTACAGGCATATTGTTCAAATAAAATCTATCAAATTGGGATAAGAAAGTATGATGTTATTGAAATGGATACATATAAAAACGAGACGGATTTCTTCTCTTACAGGAGATCACAACATAGAAATGAAATAGATTATGGAAGGCAAGCAAATGCGATTCTTATTGTAAATTAATTCAAATTTTTAGGTCATAATTATTGTGGCATATTTACATATTACCCAAACATGCTATTGTGGCATAAAAGATCAAGTCCAACATGAATAAAAAAGAACAAAATATAAAAATTGTTACAGGAAACTCTAATCCTCCACTAGCTAATGCTATTGCTTCATACTTAAAAATTCCTCTCACAAGCTGCAATGTAAAAAGATTTGCAGATATGGAAGTCTTCGTAGAAATACTTGAGAATGTTCGGGGAGAAGATGTTTTTATTATTCAATCAACTTCATATCCAGCAAATGATCATCTGATGGAACTACTAATCCTTATCGATGCACTAAAACGTTCATCGGCAAGGAGAATTACAGCAGTTATTCCTTATTTTGGTTATGCAAGGCAGGACAGAAGGTCATCTGGACGAACACCAATATCAGCAAAATTAGTTGCAAATTTAATTACAAATGCAGGTGCTGATCGAGTTTTAACTATTGATTTACATGCGGGTCAAATACAAGGTTTTTTTGATATACCAACAGATAACCTATTTGCAGCACCTGTTATCGTAAATAATATCAAAGACTCATTTGATATTAATAGTGTGACTGTGGTATCGCCTGATGTAGGCGGGGTTGTAAGAGCAAGACTAATCGCGGAGAGGATTGGTGGAGCGCCACTTGCAATAGTAGATAAAAGAAGAGATAAACCTGGACAATCTGAAGTTATGAATATCATTGGAGATGTAGAAGGAAGATCGTGTATACTCGTTGATGATATTGTGGACTCCGGCGGAACATTATGTAATGCAGCAAGCAAATTACTAGAGTCAGGTGCTAATGACGTAAGTGCCTACATAACTCATGGAGTACTATCTGGTGAAGCTTTAAATAAGATTGAAACATCAGATTTAAAAAATCTTATTATTAGCGATACAATTTACAATGAAAGCATCCGCAACGGATCAAAAAAGATTAAACTAATCTCTGTTGCACAATTACTAGGTGAAGCAATTTTGAGAACCTCAAATGAAGAGTCAGTCTCTAGCCTCTTTATTTAATAAAAAGATCTTTCTTTTTATATAAAAATTATTTATAGATATAATTTATAAATGCATTCATAGATAACACGGTAATAAACAAGAGTAAAAAATGTCAGAAATTGAAGAAATTATTGTTACAACCAGAGATACTAAAGGAACAGGAAGCTCTCGTGCAATCAGAAGAGCTGGTAATACTCCAGGCGTACTATACGGCGTTGGTGTTGAACCTACACACATATCAGTTGAAACTAAAGTACTGGTCAAACATTATCAATCAGGACGTTTCTTATCAACTCTTTATGAATTGAATATCGATGGGAAAAAATCAAGAGTTATTCCAAAAGATATTCAACTACATCCTGTTAAAGATACACCATTACATGTAGACTTTTATTTGCTCTCAAAGGAATCTCAAGTAATAGTTGAAGTACCTGTATTGTTCCTAAATGAAGACACATGCCCGGGTCTCAAAAAAGGTGGGGTTCTAAATGTTGTACGGCATAATGTAGAAGTATCATGCCCAGCCGATGCAATTCCTGAAAATCTCGAAGTTGACCTATCAGTGGCAGATACCGGAGACTCAATTCATATATCTGCAGTTACGTTACCTAAAGATGTGATACCTTCAATAACTGACAGAGACTTTACGATTGCAACTATTGCTGCACCTGCAGGAATGACAGAAGAATCTGAAGAAGAAACATCTGGAGCCGAAGCAGAAACTGAGTCAAAAGATACAAATAACGAAGAATAATAACGTAAAAAATTCTTATGTACCTTATTGTTGGTCTAGGAAATCCTGGAAAAAAATATGAGCAGACTCGCCATAACATTGGATTTATGGCTGTTGATGCAATTTTGAATTCATACGGTAGTAACGACAAGCCAAAAAAAAAATTTAATTCCATTATCCATGAATTACAATTAGAAAACAAAAAAGTAATTATTGCAAAGCCAGAAACATATATGAATAATTCTGGGGATGCTATAATTCAAATTGTAAATTATTTTAAAATCAAAACAGAAAATATTTTAATTCTTCATGACGAGTTAGATCTTCCATTTGGCTCAATTCGTCTCAAAGTGGGTGGTGGTATTGCTGGTCATAATGGTCTAAAATCTATTCTCAGTCATTTAGATAATACCTTCTTAAGACTTAGACTAGGGATTGATCACCCAGGAGACAAAAGGCTTGTAAGCAATTATGTACTTGGAAATTTTAGTAATTCTGAGATGGATAACTTGAACACTCTATTTGTTTATATAGCAACGAACATCCTTAATATAATTTCTGAAAGAGAGAAATTTCAAATTAATTTCAGAAGTACAAATAATTATAAATACATACACTCACATAAAGAGATCAAAAGAAATAGTCCACTAACAAAAATTTTAAATCTGTTTAAATAGGAGTTATGTTATGGGTTTCAAATGTGGAATTGTTGGCTTACCTAACGTTGGAAAATCAACACTCTTTAATGCACTAACACAAACAGCAAATGCAGAGGCAAGTAACTACCCGTTTTGTACGATTGAACCAAATATAGGCGAAGTTGGAGTGCCTGATAGTAGATTGATAAAACTTGGTGATATTTCGAAATCAGCAAATGTTATACCAACAAGACTGAATTTTGTAGATATTGCAGGATTAGTTGAAGGAGCATCTAAAGGAGAAGGTCTTGGTAACAAATTTCTGTCCAATATCCGAGAAACTGAGGCTATAGCACATGTAGTGCGATGTTTTGAGAATGAAAACATCACGCACGTTAATAATAAGATAGATCCAATTTCTGATATCCAAACAATAGAAACAGAATTACTTCTTGCCGATATTCAGAACTTAGAAAATAGAAAAGCTGGGTTGGAAAGAAAGATCAAGTCAAATGATGAAATCTCAAAATTGACTTATAAGCTAATTGAAGGAATCATTGAGTTGCTCAACGAAGGAAAGACAGCGAGAGATATGTTGATTGATGATAAAAATAAAAAAATATACCAAGAACTTAATCTCTTAACTTCAAAACCAATGTTTTATATATGTAATGTAGAAGAGAATGATGCATCATCAGGAAATAAATATTCAGAAAAAGTACAAAAATATGCTGAAGAAATTAACTGTAAATCTATTACCATATCAGCTTCTACAGAGGCAGAATTATCTGTTTTGAGCGATGAAGAAAAAGTTGAATACCTAAAATCTATCGGTCTGCAAGAAACTGGTCTAAATAAGGTCATAAAAACCGGTTATGAAATTCTTAATCTTGTAACTTATTTTACAAGTGGCCCAAAAGAAACAAGGGCATGGACTATTAGAAAAGATACACAGGCTCCCAAAGCAGCAGCCGTTATTCACACTGATTTTGAAAAAGGATTTATTAGAGCTGAAACAATTTCATTTGATGACTTCATTAAAAATAATGGTGAAAATGGTGCAAAAGAAGCTGGGAAGATGCGATTAGAAGGAAAAGATTACATAGTGCAAGATGGTGATGTCATGCATTTTAGATTCAATAATTAATAGGTAATTAAGGAGTGAATATTATTCGAATATTCTTCTAGATATTGACGTCCATTTAAACCCAATAACTCAATAATAAATATCATTGAAACTATTTCCCCTCCAAGTTTTTTGACTAGCTTTGCAGAAGCTTCTGCAGTACCACCCGTTGCCAGTACATCATCAATGAGAAGTATTTTTTGGGTCGGAGTAATTGCGTCAATATGTAACTCTAATTGATCTAACCCATACTCAAGAGAATATTCTTGGCTTATAACTTTATATGGTAACTTATTTCTTTTTCTAATTGGTATAAAACCCTTTCTAAGTTTTTGGGCTAAAGCGGATCCAAAAATAAAACCTCTTGCATCTATTGCTGCAATGAGATCTATACTGCCATCAACTAGTTCAGCACTCATATCAATAACCAGTGAAAATAAATCTGGACTCTTCAGTAAAGGTGTAATGTCACGGTAAATAATACCAGGTTTAGGGTAATCATTTATGGATCGTATTGCTTGTTTGAGTAAATTTATATTTGTATTCAAATTAACACACTTATATATTTAGTGTTCTATTCTTGACCAAATTTTCTTTTTGGAATAATACAACAAGCCAGCAAGGACAAATAAGAATATTGCTACCTTGAAACCCATTTTTTTTCTTATTTCAAGCTTCGGTTCAGCTGCCCACATCATAAATGCAGATACATCTTCAGCCATTTGTTTAATTGTCGCATTGGTACCATCAGCATACTCAACAGAGTCATCATAAAGTGGTTGTCCCATTGCAATTTGATTACCAGGATAATATTCATTGTAATGCATTCCATCTTGCAACTTGAAATCTTCAGGTACTTCTTTGTACCCATTTAATAATGAATATATATAGTCTACACCTTGTTCCTGATAGCCTGTGAATAGATCAACAAACCACCATGGGAAACCGCGCTCTGTACTTCGAGCTTTCGCGAGTACACTAAAATCAGGAGGATACGCCCCTCCGTTAGAAGCACGTGCTTCGTTGATATTTGAATATGGAGATGGGAAGTTATCACTTGCCTTACCTTCCCTTTCGAACATCTCCCCAAAATCATCAGGACCATCAATTACGGTATATTCTGAAGCAATAACCTTAACTTCTTCTGGTGTAAATCCCGGGCCACCCTCTTCAGCTAAATTTCTGAAATACACATAATTCATGGAATGACATGATGAACAAACCTCTTTGTAAACCTGAAATCCTCTTTGAAGTTGGGCATTATCATAATGCCCAAAAATACCAGAAAAAGTCCATTCGTGCTTTTCTACGCGTTTTTGTTCACCAGCAGCGGCATGTGTATCGGTTGTAACCAAATAAAATGAGAGGAAGGTAAAGACCAGGAAAAAGATTTTAAAATGTGCATAATTCTTCATAGCTAAACTAGGCCTTTGCTTCTTCTTTAGAATTTTTAATTTCTAATTTTTCAAGTACTGCCTTTGTAATACTTTCAGGAATTGGACGGGGCTTTTCTATTAAACCAAGGACTGGCATTACTATCAAAAAATGTATAAAATAATATGCAGTACAAATTCTAGATGCAACAAGGAACAAACCCTCAGGATTTTGAGATCCCAAATACCCAAGTGCAATACAATTTACAAGGAAAATCCAATAGAACTGCTTGTATAATGGTCTGAAAGTCGCTGATCTCACTTTTGATGTATCTAACCATGGCACAATGAATAGAACAGCAATCGCAGCTCCCATCACCAAAACACCCCCAAGTTTAGATGGAATCGCCCTGAGGATTGCATAAAATGGCAGTAGGTACCATTCAGGAACAATATGAGCTGGAGTGACAAGAGGATCTGCCATTATATAATTATCAGTATGTCCTAAAATATTTGGATTAAAAAATATGAACCATGCAAATAATATTAAAAAGCACACTAAAGAAAGTGCATCTTTAACCGTATAGTATGGCGCAAACGGAACAGTGTCTTGTTTATCTTTCACACTTACACCAACCGGATTATTATTACCCGTTACATGCAGAGACCATATGTGCAGGATAACAACACCAAATATCATAAACGGCATCAGATAGTGAAGACTGAAGAACCTTTTTAAGGTTGCGTTATCTACAGCGAAACCGCCCCACAACCACTCTGTAATAGTTGTACCAACTACAGGTATTACAGAAAATAGATTTGTAATAACAGTTGCACCCCAAAAACTCATTTGTCCCCATGGCAACACGTATCCCATGAAGGCCGTAATTACCATCAAAAGATAAATTATAACTCCTAATATCCAGAGTATCTCTCTTGGTGCTTTGTATGAACCATAATACAGCCCTCTAAACATGTGCACGTATACAGCAAGAAAAAACATTGATGCACCCACGGCATGAATATACCTAATTAGCCAGCCATAGTTTACATTTCTCATGATGTGCTCCACGGATGCGAAGGCTAATCCAGCATCCGCCGTATAATGCATTGCAAGCACAATACCGGTTACAATTTGCGTAACAAGACAAAATGTAAGGATGCCTCCAAAAGTATACCAATAATTCAAGTTCCTTGGTGTAGGGAAAGCGCTAATATTATCATGTAACATTCTTGGCAGTGGCAATCTCTGATCAAACCACTTAGCGAAGCCATTTCTTGGAATATAAGTTGACTCTTTACTCATTCAATTTTTAACCTATTCTTATAACATTATCATTTACAAATTCAGCGACAGGAATATCAAGATTTTTTGCAGCAGGACCTTTCCTTATTCTGCCTGCAGTGTCATAATGAGAACCATGACATGGACAATACCACCCGCCATAGTCCCCTTTGGCATCTCCCAAAGATTGGCCCTTAGGCACACAACCAAGATGGGTACAAACACCTACCATTACCAACCATTCTTTATTGTCATCAAGCGCTCTATTTTCATCAGTGGCGGATGAATCAGCGGTCAAATTATAATTTCTCGCATTGCCATCTGGTAAAGAATTAACATCTACTCTGGATGCCATCTGAATTTCTTCATCTGTTCTTCTTCTTATGAAGAC
This sequence comes from uncultured Alphaproteobacteria bacterium, assembly GCA_938074435.1. Lineage (GTDB taxonomy): Bacteria > Pseudomonadota > Alphaproteobacteria > Rhizobiales > TMED25 > TMED25. The sequence continues at coordinate 6,297 of CALJEH010000050.1, read as the reverse complement.
TGGCTTTCCTCTCCATTTGACAGTTATTGACTGCCCTCTCTCGATTTGGCTTATATCTACTTCTATTTTTGATAATGCTAGTGCTGTTGCATCAGGGTTCATTTGATCCACGATTGGCCATGCAACGCTAGCGGCCCCTGCTGCTGCAAAAGCACCTGTTGCTAGAAAAATGAAATCTCTTCTGGATGGCTCTTTTGTATCTTTCTTTGACAATTTATCCTCTTAATTTCTATATATGTTTATACTGATTTAAAAAAAAATGCTATACCTTTGTACACGTTATTAATTGATTTTTTGTAAATAAGTTAAAAAATCTAAATTACATAATTGTATATAATTAATTTAAATTATTTTTCTATTAAAAATGAGTGCAAACAACAAGAAAAAAAATATCTCCGTAGCGTTATATCAGCCAGATATTCCACAAAATACCGGATCAATTATACGCCTAACTGCATGTTTTGGAGTTTCCTTACACATAATAGAGCCAACAGGATTTATAATTGATGATAAAAGATTGAACAGAGTTGCGATGGATTACATAAATCATTTGGATATTATTAAACATCCATCATGGGCTGAGTTTTTTAGATGGTCAAAATCAAACTCACATAGAATAATCTTAGCAACCACAAAAACAGATCAGTCCTATTTAGATATTAATTATGAAGTTAATGACATTCTATTATTTGGTAGAGAGAGTTCTGGTGTTCCTGAAGAAGTTCATAACCAATCGGACACTCGGGTAAAAATAAAGATGAAAAACGGTATGCGATCCTTTAATGTCTCTAGCTCGTGCGCTATAATATTAGGCGAAGCTTTGAGGCAGACATCTGATAGTTAATACAATGATAGAAAAAAATCATAAAGCAATATTAGAAGAAACATCTGAATTACGCACTAAAGCGACAGATCTGTTTACTAAACTAAGAGATCAATTATGCAACACTCTAGAAGCATACGAAACTAGTTTAACATCTAATTCGAAGAAATTTGAAAAGGATAGCTGGTCACGTACAGGAGGTGGTGGTGGAATTTCCAGTCTTCTTAGGGGAATAATTTTTGAAAAAGCTGGAGTACATACTTCAACTGTATATGGTGATTTATCCCCCGGAGTGCTGGAAAAAAGCATTTATTCTAAATTATCAAATCAATTCTGGGCATCAGGTATTTCAGTAATAATCCATCCCAAAAATCCTTTTATTCCATCTGCTCATATGAATTTAAGAATGATAATTAGTGAAGACCATTGGTTTGGGGGTGGTGCTGATCTGACACCAATGCTCACAAACAAACGAACTCAAGAAGATTCAGATACAAAATTGTTCCACAAATATATGCGTGAAGCATGTGATAATCATTTGAATGCTAATTTTGATGAGTTTAAGAAAAACTGTGATGATTATTTCATAATAAAGCATAGAAATGAAAATCGTGGAACAGGTGGGATCTTTTTTGATAATTTTAGATCACCAAACTCTCTTGACGATCTAGATTTTTTAGAGAGTGTGGGCAATAATTTCATAAAAGCTTATTGTGAAATTATTGAAATGAATATTAACAAAGAGTGGAACAACTCTGATAGAGAACAACAGCTTTATTACAGAGGAAGGTATGTTGAGTTTAATCTAATGTATGACAAAGGAACAATCTTTGGACTTAAAACTGGTGGCAACATAAACTCCATATTATCGTCACTTCCTCCAATTGTCAGTTGGTAAGTCCACAGAATTCAATAATTCCTCATCACCAATCAAACATTTTTTACTGAGCCATATCTGTTCAAGTTCGTGGAGAGTTTTGCCAATTAATTTACCCTCTTTAAGCCCAACCTCAATAAGAGTATTTGCACTAATCGGAAAAATTGGTATGGGTTTATTATCTATATCAGTAAATGATTTTGTCCAATCAGTAGGAACAATATTTAAATTAATAAGACATTTTATAAGAAATATTTTTGTTAAATATCTTCCGTGTTTATAAAGATAGACATCAATTAAATCATGGAATTCATATAATTCAATTACATTAAAATTATAAATTTTATGTATTAAATAAAATTCTTTTTTTGGAAAATTTAGTCCTTTCACAGCATCCATTACACTAACATCTTGTGAATTTGGTTCTAAAGCAAGAGCAAAATATATTATTGGATTTAATTCAAAATCTATTTCTCCTTTTAACTGACTAATTTTTTGATGGAAGGAATAATTATTTATTTGAAAATTTAAGATACTAAAAAATTTATTCAATGATAAATATTTAATCATCTCAGAGGATTGAATTGATGATATAATTTTTAGTACTTCATCTCTCACCCTATCTTTTGATAAATTTAAAATTAAATGTCGCGATTGTAGGCAAATATGTAAATCATCCATTTTAATTTTACGATTATTAAAAATCACTACAAATCTGAGAAATCTCAATATCCTCAAATTATCCTCTTCAATCCTTTGTCTTGCATCACCGATGAAGCGAACTTTAGATTCGAGTATATCATCATATGCTCCTAATGGATCTAGAACCTCACCTTGTCTTCCAATGTAAAAAGAATTAATTGTAAAATCTCTCCTTTTTGCATCAATAAAAATATCTTTTGTATATCTGATATCTGCATTTCGACCATACGATTTTATATCCTCTCTCATAGCGGTAACTTGGTAAGTGTTTGTTTTGCTTTTGAAGGTTATACAACCATAAATTTTTGCATGATCAATTAGTCTGAATCTTTCATTACTAGACAATTTCTTTTGTATTTTTTTGGAATCAATATCTGTAACAAAATCAACATCGCTATATTGTTTGCCTAATAGAATGTCTCGGACTGCACCACCAACTACCCATAAATTGGCTCCAATATTCTCAAATATTTCAAATAAATATAATACGTCTTCATTAAAATGATGAGTGAGATTTATATGCTTTATTATTTTAATTTTATTTGTCTGGGCTTGTCCCATTAAAAACTTTGCTTACTCTTGAATTGTACCAGAAATAATCTCACCATTTTTAATATATGGTGGCGAGTAACTCTTATCTATGTTTTTACCTGAAAATATTGGGTTTATATAAAAAAGAATTATGGATATTGATAATCCGATAATTAATAAAGTTGAGAATTTCTGTGTGAAAATCTCTTTGGTGTTTTTCCTATTGGGTAGAAGTGAGTTAAGTAGATAAAATATCATAAAAGGAGTCAAAATCAAAAATAGATGGAAAATTACTATCTTTATCATTATTGAAATAACCTTTCAGATAGCGCTTTCAAAAGGCGCGCAGTTGCCCCCCATATGAAATAGTTATCATATTCATAGACAAAAAAAGTCCTATCTTCGCCATTGATTTCTTTGTTCATCAATTTTAAATTGTTTGTATCTGAAATAAAATTTAATGGAAGATAAACCAAACTCTCAACCTCATCATTATTCAATTTTGGAACAAAGTTACTGCTAATTGAAGCTACAACGGGCAATATCATGAAATTTGTCCCCGTAGTTGTTACATCCAGATAGCCCAAATGCTCAATCTTTTCTCTAGAAAGTCCAATTTCTTCATTGGCCTCTCTGTAAGCAGTATCAACAGGACTTTCGTCTTTTAGGTCAACTTTTCCTCCAGGGAATGATATTTGCCCGGCATGTGATGGTAAATTATTTGACCTCTGAGTAAGTATTATTTGAATATCTTGATTATTGCTAATAAGAGGAATCAAAACGGCAGAGTTTCTATATTTTTTACCATTGATTATTGAATATAATTTATCATCATTTCTATCGGTAAAAATTTTTGATTTGTATGTTGGAATATCTTTTATTAATTTTTCAGTGTAATTCATTATGTAATTTTCAATTATTGTTATCTTTGATGGATTCTATTGCGAAAAACTCCTTACCACTCCAAAAACCAAAACAACTGGTATTATCAATTTCATGATAATTACATAGATCGAATAGGTCAAGAGCACATGATCTATTGAAATATGCTTCAATATTATCTCTAACTGTAACATATGGAATTATGCCATAATTTATCTTATTATTTAAAAATCTTATCTGTTTATTTGAATTTAATGTTAATTCATCACCTACATTTGTTTGTAGGTATATAACAGCATCATCCTTCTCACCTTTAGTCCATATACTTGTAATTTTAAATGGAACGTCTTCAACAATAACCTGCTCCTTTTCATATGGCGTCGTAATAAAATATTGACCAACCTCATTCAGCCTGAGATATCTTGAAAAAAGACAGACCATTGGATGTCGCTTAATTTCAGTTCCCTTAAAAAACCATCTGCACTCTTTATCAATAAAGAACTTTGGGGATGTCTTAGCGTGATTGATTTTATTAGTTTTACTCAATTTAGATTAATCAGGGTAACGTTTAATAATTATTTTTGAACTATCTTCAATTATATTAGTTTTGATTTCCCTATACAATACCCGATCATTATTGACAGGTCCTGCAAAAATAATTTCTTTTCCTAACATTCTTTTAAAACCAACCTTGGAATAATAAGACAGATCACCTACGAGGATGATTATATTATGATTTGCTTCATTGCATTTATTGACACTATAATCTATCAATCTGACACCATATCCACGTCCCCTATGATCTGGATGAATGACAATAGGACCTAACAATAATGCAGGAGCATTATTTACTAAAATTTCCCAATATCTCACAGAACCGATGATTTGATTTTGATCAACCAAAACAAATGAAATATTAATTAAATGCTCTCTCTTTTCTCTGTACCTGAAAGCACTTTTTGTATATCTACCAGGACCAAATGTTTCAGAGTGAAGGTTATCAATTTTAGGATCATCATCTGATCTTTCAAGCCTAATTTCAGGTTCTGAATTAGAATTATTTTTCATTTTGCTTACATTTTTCTATGAGAACATGATATGTTCAAGAAATTATTAAATTAAAAGAAAACAAAATACTAGTAATATTTAATTTTAAGGTGAAAGTTTATGGGTAGACTAGAAAATGGTGTTTGGATTGACCAATGGCATAACACAAAAGAAACAAAAGGACGTTATGTCAGAAAACCGTCAATCTTTCGAAATTGGATAACAGTTGACGGAAAGGCGGGTCCCACTGGAAAAGATGGTTTTTTAGCCGAAAAAGATCGATATCATCTATATATATCCTGGGCTTGCCCATGGGCACATAGAACACTAATTTTTAGAGCAATCAAAGGCCTTGAGAATATGGTATCTATCTCAGGAGTGAATTCCATTATGCGTTCCAAAGGCTGGACATTTGACGATGGCTATGGTGTAATTCCGGATAATATTAACCATTCAAAATATTTATATGAGGTATACCTCAAAGAAGATAACTCCTATTCTGGACGTGTTACAGTCCCATTGTTATGGGATAAAAAAACATCAACAATAGTGAATAATGAGTCAGCTGATATAATAAGGATGTTTAACTCAGCATTTGATAATATAGGAGCAAAGGAAGGTGATTACTACCCCGATAACCTAACTGATAAGATAGATAATATGAATGATTTTATCTATCAAAATATCAATAATGGTGTCTATAGATCTGGATTTGCAACAACTCAGGATGCTTATGATGAAGCAATTGAAACTTTATTTTCGGGATTAGATAAGCTGGATCATATTTTATCAAAACAGAGATACCTCATAGGCAACATAGTAACAGAAGCTGATTGGCGACTTCTTCCAACGCTACTAAGATTTGATAGTGTTTACCATGGGCATTTTAAGTGTAATAAAAGAAAATTAAAAGAATATGATAATCTCTTTAATTATACCAAAGAACTATATCAGTTCCCTGGTATTAGCGACACTTACGATGACAAATATAGTAAGGAACATTACTATGGGAGTCATGAGACTATCAATCCAAGCGGAGTAATTGCACATGGACCAGAATTTGAATTCGATCAACCTCATAATAGGGTATAAATAATATATATGAGTGAAGATAAAAATATTGTTCTATTTGGCGCAGGTTGTTTTTGGCACCCACAAAAAATTTACCACTTTACCGATGGTGTTTTGGAAACAGAAGTAGGATACGCAGGTGGTTCCAACCACAATCCCACATACGAACAAGTTTGTTCTGGTCTTACGGGGCATGCAGAAATAGTAAAAGTTAAATTTGATGATTCAATCGTAAAATTCGATGAACTATTGGATATTTTCTGGAATATCCATGACCCTACGCAAATAAATAGACAAGGCGTTGATATTGGGACGCAATACAGATCATGTATTTTTACTAACTTCGCTCCATACCTTGATGTAA
>CALJEH010000049.1 GCA_938074435.1 uncultured Alphaproteobacteria bacterium | reverse complement strand
TTATGGATCACGATTAAAGAAAAATTAGTTCAGTAATTCGTTAAGGCTCGCTGTGATTTCAGTCAGAGTTTGATCCAATAATTTTTTATCTTTAGACTCAACCATAACCCTTACTAGGGGTTCTGTACCAGACAATCTTATAAGAACCCTACCTTTATCTCCAATCTTTCGTTGATGCTTTTCTGATAAGTCTCTTAATTGAATAATATCTGGAGTCTGATTCTCTTTTATAATAAAGTTCTTCTGAATCTGTGGATAGGGATCAATTAACTTTGCAAGATCACTAATCTTTTGTCTATTTTTTTTCATTATTGCAAGTATATGTAGTGCTGCAAGAATACCATCACCAGTTGTTGAATAGTCACTCAATATGATATGTCCAGATTTCTCACCACCCACATTAAATCCATTCTCTCTCATATACTGTGATACATACCTATCACCAACCATTGTTCTATGCAGTTCAATACTTTGACTGCTCAAATAATCTTCCAAACCAATATTTGATAAGATGGTTGCCACAACACTATTTTTCTTTAACTTCTTTGTTTCCTGCCATTCCTTTGCAATAATTGCTAATATAGTATCTCCATCAACAATTTCACCATTTTCGTCTATGACTATAATTCTATCAGCATCACCGTCTAGCGCAATTCCAATATCAGCCTTATTTTTTACAACAGTATCAATAATATTTTCAAGTGATGTTGAACCATAATCTTGATTTATATTTTGTCCGTTAGGTGTATCCCCAATTGATATTACATTTGCACCTAATTCCCATAGAGTCAGAGGCGCTACCTTATAACCCGCTCCATTTGCACTATCAATTACAATATCCATTCCATCCAGAGTTAGTTCTTTACTGAGAGTTCCTTTTATATACTCAATATATCTTGCCTGTGCATCATCAATTCTTTTGGCTTTACCTATTTTGATTTTACCTAAATGATAATTATCAAGATTTTGGATTATCTTCTCAATCTCTGATTCATTTTCATCGCTAAGTTTATAACCATCAGGACCAAAAATTTTAATACCATTATATTCGTAAGTATTATGAGATGCTGATATCATTATACCCAGATCAGCTCTCATTGATTTCATCATCATAGATATTGATGGAGTTGGCATCGGACCGAGTAAAAAAACATCTAGACCTACAGAAGTAAGTCCTGAAGTAATTGCTGACTCTAACATATAACCAGATAATCTTGTGTCTTTTGCAATCACAACCCTCTTAGCTTTTTGATTTACGGAAACATATAATCCTGTAGCTGCACCAATCTTTAGAGCTATATCAGCAGTCATTGGAGGAACGTTTGCGATACCTCTAATACCATCTGTGCCAAAATATTTTCTCTTTGTCATGATAGCCTGTGAATTTGAACTTGTTGTCTAAAAGATCAAGGCTGAGTTTGAGGCTTCATCTTTCCTGTCTTTTTGATTTTATCTACAGGTTCATTTTTTGCTTTCTTCGATGGTATAGCTGATGCATCTGTTGGAGGTTCTTCTGACCTATCAGGGTTTTTACCATTCAGTAGATCTAAAATTTCGTCACCACTTAGAGTTTCATACTCGAGTAGACCTTCTGCGATAATCTCAAGTTGATCTTTAAACTCTATTACAATTTCTGTAGCTGTCTTGTGACCTTGACCAACAAGCTTATGTATTTCTGAATCTACTATCTTTTGAGTTTCTTCGGATAAATTTTGGGTTCTAGCAATTGAATGACCTAAAAATACTTCGTCCTCATTATTACCATAAGCGAGAGGTCCCAAAATATCACTCATACCAAACTGAGTTACCATGGCTCTTGCTAAGTTTGTAGCCATTTTTATATCAGATTGTGCGCCTGATGTAACTTTATCATCACCAAAAATTAATTCCTCAGCAGCTCTCCCTCCCATAGCAACAGCTAGATCCGCTTTCATTTTTTCTCTGGTCATAGAAAGTTGATCACGCTCAGGTAACCTCATTACCATACCTAAAGCTCTTCCACGTGGTATGATTGTTGCTTTATGGATTGGATCCGATGCCTTTTGTTTGATAGTTACTAGTGCATGACCAGCTTCATGATATGCCGTTAATTTTTTCTCATCATCGGACATTACAAGAGTCCTTCTCTCTGATCCCATCATTACTTTGTCTTTTGCATCTTCGAATTCTGTCTGTGTTATTACTCTTTTACCTCTTCTTGCTGCCAATAGCGCAGCTTCATTAACAAGATTTGCAAGATCAGCTCCAGAAAAGCCTGGTGTACCTCTAGCGATAACTTTCAGGTCCATCTCCTCTGATAATTTTACTTTTCTTACATGAACCTTCAATATTTTTTCACGACCAATAATGTCTGGATTTGGAACAACTACCTGTCTATCAAATCTACCTGGTCTGAGTAGAGCAGGATCAAGAACATCTGGTCTGTTCGTTGCTGCAATTAATATAATACCTTCATTTTCTTCGAAACCATCCATTTCAACTAGCAATTGATTTAAGGTTTGCTCTCTTTCGTCATTTCCACCGCCAAGGCCTGCTCCTCGATGTCTACCCACTGCATCTATTTCATCAATAAAGATAATACATGGAGCGCTTCTTTTAGCCTGTTCAAACATATCTCTGACTCTGCTTGCACCGACACCTACAAACATCTCAACAAAATCTGAACCAGATATTGTGAAAAATGGAACACCCGCTTCGCCAGCTATTGCTCTTGCTAATAGCGTTTTTCCAGTCCCAGGCGGTCCTACAAGTAATGCCCCTTTCGGAATCTTTCCCCCTAAGTACTGAAACTTTCTTGGGTCTTTTAGAAAATCTACTATTTCTTCTAAATCTTCTTTTGCCTCATCAATTCCAGCTACATCAGCAAACGTGACTTTTCCTTTTTTTTCATTTAATAATTTTGCTTTGGATTTCCCAAATCCCATTGCTCCACGGCCGCCACCTTGCATTTGTTTAAGAAAAAAGACCCAAACAGCAATTAGAAGCAACATTGGGAACCATGAAACAAAAATTGAAAATAATGCACTTTGTTTAATTGGCTGCACATTGATAATGACACCTTGGTCATTTAGTCTATCAATAAATTGTGGGTCATCAGGTGTATATGAGTGAAATCTGGATCCATCATTAAATGATCCTCGAATCTCATCACCGGTTATGACAACATCTCTTACATTCCCTCCAGAAACTTCTGATATAAGTGTTGTATAGCTTATTTCAGTTACACCTCTTGTTTCACTTGAGGTTTGAAACACATTGTATAATGCCATCATGAGCAAGCCGATGACCAACCAAATTATTATATTTTTTAAACCACCCAATTTAATATCCTTTGCATAAAAACTACACTAATTAATTCTTCTCTTGCAGCTTGAATTTAACGTCTAAATATCCACTATTATATATATTGTGTATGTTAGGCATTAATACAAGCTTATCTTTTATAAATCCACCAGGTAGTGTATTCAAGACATACATTGGAATATTTGCATAAATAGTATTCTCGCATAGATATTTTAATTCTTTGGATCTACCTAAATTTTTTATGGTTATGAAATCTTCATTAAACGACTTCAAACAAATTTTAAATCTATTATCCCAAAAATGATGATCGCCAACCTTCAGATCAAAACACTCAATATCCCTATTCTCTCTTGTGATGTATATCATATTTTTCTTTGTGTATATGACACAACCATTTATGGTCTTCGGCTTTCTTGTTTGGATTACTTCAGAACAAACTCTCTCTAATGATTGAAGGGACACCCTTTTACCGTTCACATAAATTAAAGCCTTTTCGAAAACCTTAATGACAATTTCATGGGGATATGCTCTCAAGATATCATAATCCAATGACACATAACCAAGATTATCAAAATGTAAAACTTCACGAACGGCCTTATCTGTAACATTACTTATTACTTCATGAGCCCTTCCCAATCTATTTAATGTCAACTGAAGCATTTCTTTGCTTATATTAAGTTTTTCCAGAGCTGATATGTTATTTCTAATTTGTATTCTTTCATACTTTTCATCATTGTTTGTGGGATCATCAATCCATCCAATGTTTTGTGAAACTAAAATTTTTGTTATTTGATCTCTGGTTACTTTTAGCAATGGTCTAAATAAATTTATTCCATCTAAGTTACGACTTGTTTGTATGGATTTCAAACCCTCTAATCCACTCCCTTTTGAAAGCCTCATCAAAAATGTCTCAATTTTATCATCTAATGTGTGACCTGTAATTAAAGTATCAATTCTATTTTCCTTTGAATAATTTATCATTAGGTCGTATCTTGCATTTCTTGCCTTCTCTTGTATCGAGGTTTTTATATTACCATGATGCCAAATAAGTATCTTATGATGAAAACCATATCCCTCAGCAATCAATGCGACTTCAGCACATTCTGCATTTGACTCTTCTCTTAGCTGATGATTGACAGTTAAAACAACAACGTCCTTTTCAAATTTATTATTTTTTAGCCATTTATTGATTAAGAACATCAATGCTAAACTATCTCTACCACCTGAAACAGCTAGCGCCATTCTTCTAATATCTACTAATGGTGAGAATAAGTCATTAATTTGATGATCTGATAGGGGTAATTTATCTTTAAGATTCATAATTATTAGTTAAGCAATAGATGCCAATCCACATTTTTTATGGCAAAATAATATATGAATGTTTTTCAAATATCTAGTAGGAATTCAAATCAATTATCTGCGATTACAACAGATACCGCTCTTCTATTTTGAGACCAACACGCTTCAGATGAGCAAGCTGCCACAGGTCTTTCTTTACCGTATGATATAGTTTCAATCCTGTCACTAACTATTCCAAGACTCTCAAGATATGAAACAGCCGCTTCAGCTCTTTTTGCGCTTAAAGCCAGATTGTACTCTCTTGTTCCTCTCTCATCAGCGTGACCTTCAATAATAATATCAATTTCAGGGTATAATTCTAACCAAGAAGCTTGTCTCTCAAGTATTACCTTTGCATCATCATCTAAACTAGTCGAGTTTGTTACAAAAAATACTCTGTCACCAACATTAACTGTAAAGTCCTGCGATGATCCAGGTATTGCATTGGATACTATGTCAGCTTCATTATCATTTCCACCACCAAACAAGACTTGCTCGATCTTTTGCCTTGATGCACATCCTGTTAGGATAAAAATTAATAAAAAAGTCACGGAAAGATTGAGTACTTTTTTATATATCATTGTTTATTCCCCTTTAAATATAGAATCTTATTCTAACTTTAACACTTAAATGTTAACAAATGATGTAATATTTAGTTCAGCAGATTTGACCATGAAGGATCTGATGCAAACCCGGGTGTGTCTATTAATTTTTCATTATATCCTGTTATGTCAACGGAATATATCATAGCACCACCGCTCTCCCCTGGTGACTCTCTAAAAAACATTAAGACCCTGCCGTTGGGAGACCAAGTTGGACCTTCATTATGGAAACCATCAGTAATTATTCTTTCTCCACTTCCATCAGCAAACATTACGCCAATCATAAATCTTCCCTTTGATATCTTCGTAAAGGCTATGTAGTCCCCTCTTGGAGACCAAACCGGTGTAGAGTAGCTTCCGGTTCCATAACTAATTCTTCTCACATTATTTCCATTTGCATCCATCACATATAATTGCTGTGTACCAGATTTATCTGATTCAAATACAATATTTTTTGCATCAGGTGAGTAACTCGGTGCCGTGTTTATGTCGGGTGTATTAGTAAGTCTTCTTCTTTCAAAATTACTTAAATTCATTTCAAAAATATTAGAACCAACGCCTTCTTGCAGGCTCATAATAATCTTCTTGCCATCAGGGGAAAATCTTGGAGCAAATGTCATACCAGGAAATGAGCCAACCACATATGTCTGTTTTGATTCAAGGTTATAGATATATACCTGAGGTTGTCCATTTCTGTATGAAAGATATACAAGATCTTCTGAATTCGGACTAAATCTGGGTGTTAATACAAGATCATTGCCTGTTGTTAATAGTCGTGGATTAAATCCATCTTGATCCATAATTGCTAATCTCTTTATTCTATTTGTCTTTGGACCGCTTTCTGCAATAAAAGCAACTTTCGTATCAAAATACCCCTTTTCGCCAGTTAGCCTTGTGTAAACTGTGTCTGCAATTACATGAGCTAAACTTCTCCATTTATTTCTTGAAGTTGTTAATGTTTGTTCAACAAGTGCCTTCTCCGCTACAACATCCCAAAGTCTGTAATCAATCCTCACTATATCATTATCTCTATATGATAATTCAGCAGACAATAAAGTCTCAGCGTTAATCACCCGCCAGGAATTAAAATTTGGTTTTTGACTTATTGAGCTAAGATTTTCCAAAAATGCTTTTGGATTTATTGGGTAAAATAAACCCGAACCAGCAAGATCACTTGCAATTAGACGAGATATATCAAATCCAAGATCTTTTTCCAAAACCTGTTTATCAATTACCGATGGAATTGCAATTGGAAGTGGTTTTAAATTACCATCATTGACATTAATTTCTAGAGCTGCTTGTGAAAATCTAATTTGGAATAATAATATAGCTATAACAGTCAATATATATCTGATTTTAATTCTCATATCATCCACCCATCATATTTCTTGGATCAAATGTAAATTTAATTTCTTTCCATAAATCATATTTATCTATTGGTAGCTTATAAGGCTCACATTGCTTAACAGCTCTAACGGCGGCCTCAATCGCAATTTTACTCACATCATTTGTGGATCTCGTAATTGGTTCTACGTTCAAAATGTTTCCATCCTTAGCTAGTGAAATCTGTACCTGCACTCTTTGATTTGCTGCACCTCTGACGCCTATTGGAGGATTCCAGCACATTTCTATCTGTCTTTTCATATTTAGAATATCTCCTGATGATATTGTGTCTGCTTTTTTAGAAATTTCCTTTTTTTCTGGTATATTTTCTATAACTTCTCCAATATTCCTATCATCAGGAAACTTATCAAGAAGTGCGGTAACTTCTTTACTTTCCTCTTTTTTGTCATCGTATTCTAAATTAGTTAATAATTTATCATTCAATTTACTTAATTCGGGTTTTGCACTTGGGGTAGAAAAAATCTCTGATATTTCTTCTTCTGGTTCATCATCAGAAAGAATAGTTGACTCTTTCTCAATTTGTTCATCAATCTTCATATTATTAGTTGAGTCACTCCTCGTAGACGGCTTGATATTTGGTGTTGCACTATATTTTTTTAGATCTTGAGTTGAGTCCTCATTATTTTCATCTTGCTCTTGTATTTCCTTTGATAATTCATTTACAATTAGCTCTATTTCAATGACTGATGTTGGCAGTTCATCAAGTTTATCAATAGATGGTAAACCTATTACAATTATGGATATAAAAAATAAATGGATAGACAATGAGATAGATAGAGGCCTTGATAACATATTATGTTTCTATATCCGTAACAAGACCAATTGATGTATAGCCTGCTGAATTTATCTTTGCCATGACTTTCATAAGCATTTCATAATTTATATTTTTGTCACCGTTAATATAAATTTTCTGATCATAATTACCCATTCCAATTGCCTCTAATTTCTCACCAAGTTCGCTGAAAGCAATCTCCATTTCTTGGATATAAATATTCCCTTCCTTATCCAGCGTAATTGTAAGAGGCTCAGACTCTTCGCCCATTTGCTTTGCGTCTGTTTTTGGTAATTCAATTGGAACACCAACAGTTAATAATGGAGCTGTTACCATAAAAACAATCAATAACACAAGCATTACATCGACAAATGGCGTAACATTTATATCTGATATTGGACTATTTTTTCTGATCCTTCTTCGATTATTTGGTAATGTTTTTAAACTGACTGCCATCTTTATAAAAAATTAGTACTCTTCATCTTGACTTTCGTAATTATCCTCAAAATCATCAGCAACCATTTGCGCATCAATTTGTCTACTGAAATAATTAATAAATTCATCACTAAAATTTTCAAGGTTAGATGTAACACGCGAAATATCACTGGATATTTTATTGTAAAACATTACAGCTGGGATTGCCGCAAACAGCCCAATTGCTGTTGCAAATAATGCTTCTGCTATTCCAGGAGCAACAACAGCTAAATTCGTGCTCTTTGATGCGGCTATAGCTGAAAAACTATTCATTATACCATAGACTGTACCAAACAGACCAATAAATGGAGCTGTTGAACCAACGGATGCTAAAAATAACAACTTCTTTTCTAGTTTATCAAGTTCAATATTCATTTGAACGTTCATGGCTTTTTCAATTCTCTGCTTTACACCATCTATTGACATGTTTTTGTGAATTTTAAATGTTGTATTCCACTCTTTTATGCCAGCATTAAAGATTTTTGCCATAGGGTTATTTCTGGAGTTTCTGTAAGCGACATCTATATCATTTATGTTACTGCTCCAAAAATCTCTGTAAAATTTTATTGCATTTCTATTTACTAATTTTATTAGAACAAGTTTTTCAATTATTATTGCCCAAGAAAATATGGATGCTATCATAAGTCCAATCATGACCATTTTTACAATTATGTCTGCCTCGGCGAAAAGCCCAATTAGACTTAAGTCTGTAACAATTTGTGTTTCTTCCATACTATGTTCTACTTAAAATTAGCTCAATAACTTACAATATTATATTTATTCATCCAACGAAACCAAGATAGTTTGCGAATATGACTATAATTTGTCATTTATCAACTTTTTTCAATCTATCTTTCATTTCAACAATCGATTTCTGTGATATCATTCGTCCTCTTGGTGTTCTATTTACAAATCCTTTTTGAATTAAATACGGCTCAATAACATCCTCAAGCACATCACGAGCCTCTCCCATTGATGCTGCAATAGACTCAATGCCTGCAGGTCCTCCATTATGGTTTTCAATCAGACAATCCAGATATCTATAGTCTAGACTATTTAAACCAATATTATCAACCTCTAACTCTTTTAATGATTCCTTTGCTAAATTAATATTAATCATATCTACTTTGTTGTATATTGAGTAATCATGAACTCTTCTGAGTAATCTATTAGCAATCCTTGGTGTGCCTCTCGATCTTGAAGCAATTTCGTTTGCAGAAGCATCATCAATTATTATTCCAAGCTCACTTGAGGCATTTTTCACAACTTCGCTAAGATCATTATTATTATAAAAATCTAAAGTTACAGGAATACCAAATCTCTCTCTAAGTGGGTTTGATATGAGCCCTAATCTAGTAGTTGCTCCAATTAATGTGAATGGAGCTAATTCTATTCGAACGGACTTGGCAGCGGGACCCTCTCCAATTAAAATATCTAATACAAAGTCCTCCATTGCTGCATAGAGAACCTCTTCAACACTACTATTCAGTCTATGTATTTCATCGATAAATAAAACATCTTTATCTTCCAGATTACTTATGATAGCTGCCAAATCTCCAGCTTTTGTTATAAGGGGGCCTGATGTTACTTTTATATTAACTCCGAGTTCATTTGCAATAATGTGTGCCAGTGTTGTTTTCCCAAGTCCTGGAGGTCCAGCCAAAAGAACGTGATCCAGACTTTTTTCACGTTTTTTTGCTGACTCGATAAATACTTTAAGATTTCTCCGAACTGAGTTTTGTCCAATAAATTGTTCTAAAAGACGTGGCCTATAAATTCTTTGATCACTAGCCATCAAACAGTTCTCCTTAACGCCATCTTTATTAATTCTTCAATTTCTAGACCTTGATTTATTTCATCATTCAGTTGTTCAACTATATTAATTGCTTCAGTTCTTGAATAACCAAGATTTAAAAGAGCGGATATAACATTATTTCTTTTTGCTGAATAACCATCTGTGTTTTGTTGAAAATCATCTCTAAATTTATCTTTTAATTCAGTGATAATTCTTTTTGCAACTTTCGTACCAACTCCAGGTGCCGTACTCATTGACTTTTCATCCGCAGTAGTAATATATTTTATAATTTCCCCTGTTTCAAAGAAACCAATTATAGTCATTGCGAGTTTTGCACCAACACCTTGGACAGTTTGAAGTAAATTAAAAAAAGTTCTTTCTTCAATTGAGGAAAAACCATATAGGTAAATATTATCATCTCTAAATATTGTCTTTATGTATATTGAGATCATTGAACCTTCAACTAGTGTATTGATTGCTCTCTCCGGATAAGAAACCTCATATCCTACATCGTTTATGTCGATTATCAGCGAATTTCCTATAATTGCATCTACTTTTCCTTTTAACTTACTAATCATTGAGTGACCTTTACTATTCTATTGTGATTTTGATATGCGTGAGTTATTGCAATTGCAAGCGCATCAGAAACATCACTGACACCCTCAATTTTTTTCGATAATAATATTGAAACCATGTGAGCAATCTGAGTTTTATCAGCGTGACCTCTTCCTACAACACTTTTTTTAATTTGGTTTGGAGCATATTCAAAACATCTAAGATTGTACCTTGCCATAGTAAGAAGTATAGCACCCCTGGCATGCCCAAGTTTTAGACTAGAGAGTGCGTTGTTATTTACAAATGTTTTCTCAATTGAGCATTCGTCAGGATTATACTTGGATAAAATTTCTGTTAAGCCTTTGGAAATCAATAATAGTCGTTCAGCTAAGTCTATATCTGTTCGAACTTTTATTAAGCCATGGTCGACATGACTTAATGAATTACCATCTAAAGAAATTATACCCCACCCTGTATTTATAAGTCCTGGATCAATTCCTAAAATTTTTTTGCATGCGTTCATATAAGCTTAATTCAAAAACTCATCTAGTATATCAAAATTAAAATATATATCTTGAACATCTTCATTATCATCCAATGCCTCTAGAAGCCTTTCGAGTTTTGCATACGTTTCCTGATCTACTTCTATATTATTCTCAGGCTTCCATATAATTTTCATTAATTTTGAATCTCCAAACATCCCCTCAAGACTCTCACCAAGGTTATGTAGATTTGCAGGATCACAATAGATTTCATATGATTCTTCTGATATATCACAATCATCAGCACCTTTCTCGATTGATGCCTCTATTACATCTTCTTCATTTAATTGTGATTTATCGAATTCAATTATTCCCACTCTCCTGAATAAAAATGAGACAGAACCATTTTCTGCAAGATTTCCTCCTGATTTCGTAAAAATAGCTCTGACATCCCCAGCAGTTCTATTCCTATTATCCGTTAGTGTTTCTACAATAAAACCTGTGCCTCCAGGGCCAAAGCCTTCATACCTCACTTCATCGAAATTTGCTCCCCCAGCATCCTGACTTTTTTTAATTGCTCTCTCAATGTTATCCTTTGGCATATTTTGAGCTCGCGCCGCTTGAATCGCAGATCTCAATCTTGGATTCATAGCAGGATCAGGCAGACCTAATTTAGCTGCAACTGTAATTTCCTTTCCAAGCTTTGAAAAGACTTTGGCTCTTCTTTTATCCTGAGCTCCCTTCCTATATTGGATATTTTTAAATTTTGAATGTCCTGCCATATTTCTTTCCTCGATCCATAATAAGATAAAATTAGTTAATTAAAAGTTCAGCGTGAAAAATTGATAACAATTCTAGAATTCGGGAGGCTCTTCTCCTAATAACCCTCCTATTCTTATTGGTTTGATTTTATTTACTAAACCAGAATTATTAGTTTCAAATAAAATACCAGATAATGTTGCTTCTCCTGAGGCAGGAATGAACCTTCCGCTTGGTATGGAAGTGATAAATTTTTCAAGTGGATTTTGTTTTTTAAAACCAAGTATAGAATCATAATCACCACTCATACCAACATCTGATATATATCCTGTTCCATTTGATAAAATTCTAGAGTCTGCAGTTGGAATGTGAGTA
>CALJEH010000048.1 GCA_938074435.1 uncultured Alphaproteobacteria bacterium | reverse complement strand
TGACGTGTATTTTTTTCTGGAGCTCCAAATTTTTTTTGAATTGCTTCCATAAGTGAGGAACGCTCATCGCTTCCATTTTGGAACGGTGGAAACATGGTCATATGAATCTGCATGTTCGCGATATTAACCATTGCTTCTTTGTTATTATTGAAGAAAAGTGCAGCGCGCAAACTGCAGTGTTTGATAAATTCTTCCATTGGTAGTTCAGCAACCCCAGGAATCTCTTCTTGATTTTCATAAAACACGTATGACTGAAAAGCCCACAAAGTCTTTGCATATTGTTCATTTAGACCTGAAATAAGTGAATGTAATGCTATTTGAATAATTGTATAGCCATCATAAACAGTTACTGGCACTCTAGCAATTGTTTCAATGCTCATGAGTGTTGGCGTTAATATTTGGCTAATCAATGCGATCATTTGTTGTGTACATTGTGCATCCATATATGACTTCAAATTAAAAAAAACTGTCCCTGCTTCATAGCATTGGGTGAGATCATAATCTTGAGTGAGTAACTCAGTACCAACACCCTCAAAAACTTTATTCAGACAACTTTCTGCATCAAATAGGTTTTTTATTTTGCTGTCATCACTATTCAGCAATTCATTGTTTTTAAAAGTGAATTCAGATACGGTGATGTCAGTTCCTGGTACAGTAGATTTTCTTGTTTCAATTTCAACATCTAAACGCCAGATTAACTCTTCAAAAAAACTCTGAATATGAAGATCTTTAACTTGCCCAAGTAATCTGCCATAAACTGTATCTAAGTCCTCACTTCCGTCAAATTCTGCGAGTTGCTTTTGTGCAGTTCGAAGACTATCTACTTCATCATTAGAAGATGGCAATAACATCGAACCACCAATGAAAAACATGAACCCACACTTTGAACTTTGATTGTATCCATATTGATTAAGAAGATTATCTATACGATCTATTTTGGAATTCACTTTACGTCTCCTTAAGCTCTTAAATTTTGTTTTTCATAAAAAATACCTCTATGTAAAGCGAGGTATTGAGTCATATCATCATAAACCATACTCAAAGAGAGGCCCGCTATACCTAAAACATTTCTTTCAGACTCATTAAGTAATTCTGAAATGAGGATACTACCATTATCCTCAAACGAAATTAGGTGCTTATCAAACAGTGCATCTAGATTTGGTGATAGCAATATACCGTTACCAACATCTAACCTTTCTTCGTCTGTTGCATCCTTCCATGGATGGATATGAGAAGCAATTAGTACTGTCGTTATAGACAAACCAGTCACTGCGCACTTACTTCCCCATCTAGAGAGGATTTGATTTCTATAGTAGCCCTGGCCCACCCTGGAGGTCACCAAACCTCTTCTCTCGGTTTCGTTAGGTTTGCTGGGAGTGTCTGCTTCATCAGTAGCTATATCATCCAGAGAATGGGAAATTTTTGCATTTGAAACAGAAACTAATACGAACTGGAAGGATTGCCTTTCATTACCGTTATCATCTAGGTTCCGATAGTAATTGACGTCAACAAGCCTTACTTGATCAACATACCTCCAATAACCCCTGTTCTTTGTATTTTTGTCAGCCTCAAACAGGTGGATCTCTTTGCCATTAGCTTCATGATTCTTTATTGATAGATTACCGCCGGTAAAGGTCATGTCGCCTAATCTTCCTTCACCGCTGTAAAAGAAGGAGTCACCCGCCCATTTATCAACATAGACGTCTTGGCCTTTGTGAGGGTTTGTAAAAATAAACAAAAGATTATTGTCAGCACAATTCGATATGCCGCGTTGACGATTACCGCCATACATATCATGGAGCTCTGAGCGCTTATAGAATTTATCTTTTTCGAAACCGTCAAATTTCTGAGTATTAGCATCTCCACTCGTCTCACCCAAAGACACTTTAGGCAAAACATCCTTGAACGAGACTCTGAACACATCACTCTTTTTTGTCTTGCTGAAAATTAACTTCATTTGGGAGCTTTTGTCGTGAGGATTTAGAGTTTTCCAATTAGGGAAGTTGTGCTTTATTAGCTCTGACAACTCCTCACCCCAAAACATGCTCGCCGTCGTCTTGATGCGCTTCCATTTAATGACAGCATCAAACTCGTTACCACTGTTAAGCAGGGTTATATATTTATCATTTTTTTCTTCAGGATTAATATCAAAAAAATCGTAGAAGGCTTGAGGAATTCCTGAGCTTCGACCCTTAAAAACTGAGTAATCAATCGTCTTAATTATTTTAGTTTCATTTAGCTGATTCCAAGAGTATTGTTCCATCTAGATTAGCAAGATATTAGATTATGGGTCAAAACAGGAAAGATCAAGTTTAAAATTTAATTATTAGGATCAATAAAGCAGTAATAATTGATACCATTCCAGCCATTATCAACTTCCATTAATGTGCCCTCAATGTGGCTGATTTTAGCCACAAGATCATCCATATCAATATTGTCAATTTCGCCTACAATTAATCTACTTAATTGTTCACTGATATATACATAACCATCGGCCATACCAGAATAAACAAAAAGCAACGAATTATCATTTTCAACAATTTCTCCATCTTTTCCAGTAACGCAATTTCCAGTGTACGGTGAAAAGACTTCAGTGTCATTTGTTTCTTCAATTACTATTTTTTTCATATTCTTAATTCCTGTTATAAAGAGACCTTTTTGATCTTTAAATTTATTCTACCCTTTCATCTTAATAATAATAAGATTTTTAGGGACCTCTCTCGAGTTATGCGGATGTATAGGAAAGAGTATTTAAATTTATTTATATGGAGAATTTATGTATTACCTAGATAACTTAATTATTGAAGAAACAATAACCGCAAAAATAAAAGGAAGATTCATTAGAAAAAGTATGTTTTTGAGTTTACTATCGAACGAAAATTTAGATTATGAAACCAAAGACTATGAGTTGGTTATCAATCGATTAATCAAGAATGGAAAGCTGATAGAAAAGGATGGATTTATTCGGCACAAATGTACAGAAGATTTAACTCAATTATTTGTC
>CALJEH010000047.1 GCA_938074435.1 uncultured Alphaproteobacteria bacterium | reverse complement strand
AACCATGCAATATAAATTAGATCATTTTTTTCCATATCCAACCATATGTTATGAGCACCATGTCTTGAACCTGTCTGTCCCCATTTAGAATCTAAAGGTCTCATCTCAAGTGGATCTATATCAAATGGCATATATGTACTTACTGGTAGAGGTACATCTTTATTTCTTAAATCGTAGAATGTGATGAATGCTGGTGGATGTTCACAATTAACAGTGATAGTCTCTTGGGTAACAATTCCAAATTCAGAGCCCTTTGGCACAAGAAAACTATGATAGTTCCCAGGCCAGCCATGGGTTTCATGAGGGTTATGTCTCCATTTAAATTCTGGTTTTGATGGATCTGTACAGTCAAATAAAACAATCCCTCCATCCCACCATCCAGCTGTTACGTAGTTACCCCATGGATTCCCTTCGTGGCACCAAGCTTCGTTTTTAACTATAGAGTTATCCCAGGAATACTCTTCACCTTCTTTTTGACCCTCAACCCAACCATGACCGATAAATTCAGGATTTGAAGGATCTTTCATATCATGAATGAGAAGTATTTTTCCATTATAACCGTCTTTAAAACCAGAGCTATACATCAACTTCCTATCTCTATCATAAATTGGCCTATGTATACCAAAACCATCAACTTCAACGTGTCTAATAAATTTTGGATTTATCGGATCTGATGTATCAAAAACTCTTAACCCACCTTTTAGTTCTGGATATTGTCCTACTAGTTTAGGCCTTAACTCTGAATTTGTAATTAATATATCATCACTAATTCTGAGAACCTTAGGAGTTCGTGCACCTGGTGAATCTGATATTTGATTTAATATTGTTGGTTTTGATGGATCCTTTACATCAAGAATTGTCATACCATTATGACCATTAATTCCCGATGCAGCTACATAACATATTCCATTTGATACTTGTATTTGGAAGGCATCACCCCAACCATTAAGATCCGAATGCCCAACAAGTCGAACATTGTGAGCTTGTTCTTTCCATGGCTCATTAAGTTTATATTCAGCACCAACATATTGCTCTGGCCCTCCAACAGGATCTGGCTTGTAGTATGGTCTCTTCATTTAAAAACCTCATTTTGAAGCAGAGGATTATCCTTCAATCTCATATGCAGCTTCATCTAATTCTTCCGGTGAAATTAATACCTTCATATTATCAGTTACAAATGTGACATCAATCCTCATGCCAGCATCTAATGCTCTCACAAGATCCGTTCCTTCTTCAAATTCACGATCAGATGGGGGTAGTTGAATTAATTTATCCAGAGGCCCTCTTCTCCATGCATGAATTGGTACTAACTTGTAAATATCATCAGAGTCAAAGTCATTAATATCTCTACGTATGTCCTTTAAAGTTCCAACTTTTGATCCTTCAAGTGGATATACAATTCTGTCGTTATTCCAATCGACTTGAGCTTTTACTATATCGTTATTACTTTTCTCGTGTTCTTCCAATGGTGACACCATAGTGGCAATACCAACATCAGAATCTGACAATGCATACATCAGAGCTTGCATATAGTATGGTTTAAGCTCTGGCATATCATCAGGGACAGCAACAACGATGTCATGTGTATAATATCTATCAAATTTATTTACTGTTGCAGCAATCCTCTCTGCACCGGATTTTGATCGATAATTGTGATCTTTTCCGAATTCGGACATATCAGTTTTTACAGAATAAGCTCCATTACTTTGTAATTCCGCAACCTGTTCATCAGATACACCGTCTACAATAACACTTCCAATACCTGAGTCACTTACATTTCTAAAAGCCTTTACCATAGCTTTTATTTGCTCTTTTGGTTTTGGAGGTTCTGTTGATAAATCTCTAATACCAAGCTCGGATGCAACAATAATTAATGGATTAAAAATCATTGAACGATTTTTTTCAAACTTATAATACACAAAAGTTTGCCTTGTAAAAAAAGAACCTCGAGGTAATTAAAGCCTCGAGGTTTGAGTTTATATTAAGATTATTTTTGTGGGTAACCAAAAATTTCAGCATGATGGAATTCACCTGGTCTGTAACCAGCCACAGCTTCTTCCATATGTTCCATTTTGGTAAACACTGATGGACCATCTTTAGTGACAAGAACGTTCTCTTCAAGTCTACATGTTTGAGGTAGGCCAGCATGTCCAGCAAAAGTCTCAATTGCAAAATACATATTCTCTTTAATCTCAGCTGGATATTTTAGTGAGTAAGCTCTACTCATCCACATACCCTCGTACAATGTAATACCGATTGAGTGAGCAAACTGCTGTAATGTAACTGTTCCATATTTATCATCGTCATACTCAGGGAATTTTGACACAACATCTGCAGATGTTTTTCCTGGTTTAAGATTTTCAAGTCCAGCATACATAGAGTCGTATGTTTCACGGTAAAGATCAATCTCTTGTTGTGTCATTTTAGATCCACATTTGAATGTTCTCACATAGTCTATGAAATAACCACCCGGTCCTACTGCGTTAATATCTACAATAAGCAAATCACCTTGTTGGATTAATTTATCTGTTGCCCACCTTCTGTATGGACTTGTGTTACCACCAGAAGCCACGATAATATCATAGATAATTTCACAACCACGAGAAAGCATAAAATCGTGTACTTTAGCTTCAATTTGGCGCTCTGTAATTCCTGGTTTTAACCATTCATGTTTTACGTGCCACATAGCAGCATCACCAATAGATGATGACATTTTCAGATGTTCAATTTCGTCAATTGTTTTTACAACCCTAGCTCTTGACATAGCAGGCCATCCATTAACGATTTTGATACCAGCTTTTTCCATTGCATGGAGTGCAGGCATATCAAGCTGGTCAACACCAATTTTTTCATTTTGGACACCATTATCAACAAGCACTTGCTTAACAGTTGCAACCATCTTATCAGCCATTTCACCAACAGCGCCCTCAGCCCATTGCCAAGTCATAGCTGGTCTTATATTTTCTTCGCCTAACCATGGTAGATCTAGGAAAGCATTCCTCATATCAGAACCCGCAGTTTCGAATAGAACTGGGTCACCACCCCTTGGAAGTACAGCATATCTGATGTTGATGTTGTATTTCCAGTTACCCTGGTAAGATCCAGTTATGTATCTTACGTTAGCACCTTGGAAAACTACAAGTGCTCCAAGATCATCAGCTTCCATCTCTGCTCTTATTCTTTCTAATCTTTGTCGTCTCAATCTTTCATGATCAACGCGATATTGCCAATCTGCACCAGTTTGACTATACAATCTTCTTGGATTTGTATGGTGCTGCTCTTGTATAAAGCTAGTGTCTAGCTGATAACCCTTTGAAGGATCTACTGGTTTCATATTTACTCCCCTTTAACTTACTTAGACATCATATAATTTAAGCTTATTGATGTTATGTTTAATAGTGTTTCTATTTAACACATATTTAGTTTGGAATGCAATCTCATTTGTGAAAAAAACTAGGTAATCCTATAAATATATTTTATCTGATAAACCCATTACAAGGACAAGTGATATAATTGTAAAAATAGCTGATACGATCACGTCAAGTAACTTATTTTTTGCGCCAACATGAGCATCAATCTTTTTAAAATAAAAGGAACTTTCATAACCAAGTTGAAGAATTGATGTTATTACCAGAGTAACAAACCAAATCCAACAGCCAGCAGGTCCGCCGTCTCGGAATATGATGTAAGTACCTATCATAAATAACGGTGCAATAAACGTCCCCATTATTCTAGCAAAATAAATCCCGGATTTATCTACACCAAACTCTTCAGCAATACCACTTGGAGCGAATATGATACGTATAAGATAAAAACTTATCATGATGAGAACAAGAATATGTAACACCAAAAACAATAAACCATTAAAATTTTCAATCATTTTTAAATCCTTTTTATTTTTGTTTCAGTTATCTATAATTTACATTGAATAGCATATAGGAACTCACACTTTTTATTAAATCAGAATACCTTTATCAAACATTTAATGCCTAGTTTAATTATTAAACTGGTGGGCGATCCAGGACTCGAACCTGGGACCACTCCGTTATGAGCGGAGGGCTCTAACCAACTGAGCTAATCGCCCGAAATTTTTTTATAGTACCAGAATATACATATGTAAAGCTACAATTATACTAACATGTTGATATTTATAGTCTCATACCTATGAGTCTAAAAAGCTTCTTAATTTCCTGCTTCTTGATGGATGCTTTAATTTTCTTAGCGCTTTAGCTTCTATTTGACGAATACGCTCTCTTGTAACAGAGAATTGTTGCCCAACTTCTTCAAGAGTATGATCAGTATTCATACCAATACCAAATCTCATTCTTAACACTCTTTCTTCACGTGGAGTTAGTGTAGCCAATACTCTTGTTGTTGTATCCCTAAGGTTAGAATGAATTGCTGCATCTATGGGTAACATCACATTTTTATCCTCAATAAAATCTCCTAAGTGACTATCATCTTCATCTCCAACTGGTGTCTCAAGGGAAATAGGTTCTTTGGCTATTTTCATTACTTTTCTTACTTTATCCAGCGGCATACCAAGTTTCTCGGATATCTCCTCTGGAGTTGGCTCGCGTCCAATTTCATTTAGGATTTGTCGAGAAGTTCTAACAATTTTATTTATTGTTTCTATCATGTGAACTGGTATTCTAATTGTTCTTGCCTGATCTGCTATTGAACGTGTAATAGCTTGCCTTATCCACCAGGTAGCATAGGTTGAAAATTTATATCCACGACGGTATTCAAATTTTTCGACAGCTTTCATTAAACCAATATTTCCTTCTTGGATCAAATCAAGGAATTGTAGACCACGATTTGTGTATTTTTTGGCAATAGATATAACCAATCTTAGATTTGCCTCTACCATTTCTCTTTTTGCAGTGTGTGATTCTCTTTCACCTTTTTGGACCATTTGAACAATATTCCTAAATTCCCCAATATCAACACCTGCTTCAGTGGCTAATGAGGTAATTTCGTCCCTAATTATTTTTATTTCGTTCTTTTCGGTAGATGCAAATTCTTTCCATCCTTTTGCAGACAATCTGGAAACTCGTCTTATCCAATTGGTATCTAATTCGTTATCATTGTATTGCTTGAGGAATTCATCTCGCTCAACGCCATGGCTTTCAGCAAGTCTCATTAATTTACCTTCAAGTGACATAAGCCTCTTATTAATATTATAAAGCTGATGCACCAGTGCTTCAATTCTATTTGCGTTAAGGGATAATGCGTTTACTTCCTCTATTAATACTGATCTAATTTTTGAATATTTTTTTTCTTCAGTTGCAGTAAAATTTTTTGTATTAGAATTCTTCTTTTCTAGAGATTTTTTAAATTTCTCCAGATTAGCATATTCTTTGGCTATTATATCAAATCTTGATGAAACCTGCTCACTTAGAGCTGCTTCCATTGCAGTCAATGATATATTATTCTCGTTATCTTCATCATCTGTTTCATCTTCAACTTCTTGCTGTGGTTCATCTTGATTATTCTCATCTAATGGCTCAGTTTCTGTTGGAGTCTCTTTTTCTACAATTTCAACTTTAGGCATTTCCTGGGCATCTGGACCAGAATAGGTTGCTTCAAGATCAATAATATCTCTTAATAAAATATCGCCATCATTAAGTTGATCTCTCCAGATGATGATTGCTTGAAATGTTAATGGACTCTCACAAAGTCCTCTCATCATCGCTTCTTTGCCTGCTTCAATTCGCTTTGCAATAGCTATTTCACCATCTCTTGAGAGCAATTCAACGGATCCCATTTCTTTTAGATACATCCTCACAGGATCATCGGATCTATCCGCACCTGATGATGATGTTTGATCAATCTTTACTGGGAGTTGAGCTTCAGATTCTGAACCTAATTGCTCTTCTGCTTCGTCATTTTCTATTACGTTTATACCCATATCTGAAAACATGGCCATAATATCTTCAATTTGTTCAGACGACACTTCATCTGATGGCAAGATTTCGTTTAATTCATCATATGTAATATATCCTCTTTTTTTTCCTAACCTGATCCAACTTTTCACAGTACGATCAGAAGTATCAATTAGAGGTGCATCTTTCTTTTCTTCTACAGTATCTTCTGTTGAAGTTTGTATTTCTTTTTTTGCAGCAGGCATTTTATTCTGGGTATTTATTATTAACTACTTGTATATAATAAATATATCAGTAAATTACTATATATATTTACTATATTTTTTTCTTTTTTCCTATTGGAACTTATTTTTCTTTTTTAATCTTGATTTATTTTTTTCGTACCAATCATCAAAAGAGTTCGAGATTTCATTGCTTTCATGAACCACAATTTTATGTTGCTCATTTAAACTTCGAAGTTCCTCCTTTAGTTTGAATAATTTTTCTTCATTTTCTTGTGAGTTATTATTCAAGTATTGTTGTTTAGTGGTTCCAATTTCTTGATTTAGATTGTACTTCTTTAACTCATAAATCAAATTTCTAATCCAATCTTTGGAATCTGTTCGTTGATTATTAATAGCTTGGTATTTATTTGCAAATTCTTTATATTCCGAATTAATTGAATTCAAGACCTCTTCAAAACCCCTATCAATTAAAATGCTACTTAAAAGTGATACATTTTGGTTAGTAATTTTTTTACTATATGTAATAGCAATTATTTCGTTTCTTAACTTGTCAAGTTTCTCATCAAATAATTTTATTGCTGTTATCTCATCAACATGATCTTTCAGTGTTTCTGGAAAATTTAATAAAGCTTGAATTAAATAAATTTCCTCTTTCTTGTAATCCAAATTTTTATTCTTAACCGCTAATTTCTGTACAAGATTGCTAGATGGTTTTTCAATCTTGTTTTTGAAAAACACCTTGTTAGACTCAAAACTTTTTGACTTCCAATATGCATTTAGCTTATTGTTTACATGTATACTATATTGTTTTTTAACCTCAATATTTTCTATTCTGTTTATCATGGCATTCATTTGGTTTTGAATGTAGGCTCTCTCTTCCGGAGTACCATAATCTAATTGATTAATATGTAGACTCCAAAATAGATCAATTAGACTGATGCTATTATTTAATAGTTTATTTATATATTCAGCACCAAAGTTTTTAATAACATCATCTGGATCCATACCCTCAGGTAAAAAAACAAAATTCATTGAATAACCTGGCTTCAATATTGGAAATATGAGTTCTACCGCTCTTTCAGCAGCCTTAGTCCCTGCTGCATCCCCATCGTAGCATAGCAGAGGAAGGCTAGATAATTGCCATAGAAGTTTAATCTGATCTTGAGAGAGACTTGTTCCCATTGTAGCAACTGAAGCTGGAAAGCCATTTACCGATAGCGCAATACAGTCGAAATAACCTTCAACTGCTATTACTTTACTATCTGTGTTCCTTACATTTTTTGCATGATAAAAATTGTACAGGATATTTTTTTTCTGAAAAATCTTAGTTTCTGGCGAGTTAATATATTTTGCTTGTGAATTTCCACTTAGATCTCTACCACCGAAAGCAATGATATTGTTTTGTGGATTTGCAATTGGAAACATAATCCTATTGCGAAATCTTTCATAAAAATTTCCCAGATCATTTTCGATAGCCAGACCTGACTCTTGAATCTGGTTATTACTATAACCTATCGAGTTTAGATAGGAAATTAACTTTCCATCTCCTCTTGCATAACCAAGTGCAAATTTATTAATATCCTTCGTCCCAAGCCCTCGTGTTTCAAGATAATTCAGTGCATGCTTATTCTCTTGTTTTATCAGCTCTCCTCTAAAAAAATTACTTGCCTCTTCATTAATTGTTTGTAAGATCTGTCGCTTTTGCTCTTCGATTGGATTATAATTATTACTTGGATTTAATTTTATACCGCTGATGCCAGCTAATATTGTTAAAGCCTCTCTGAACTGAATATTCTGATAGTCCATAAGAAACTTAAATGCATCTCCATGTGCACCGCAACCAAAACAATGATATGTATTCTTTGAATTATCAACTGTAAAAGATGCTGTTTTTTCATTATGAAATGGACAGCAAGCCCAAAAAATACCTTTACTTGCATTGCTCTTTTTTGAGTCCCAATTTACGTAATTTTGAATCAAATCGGATAACAAAATTTTTGATTTTATTTCCTCTGTAATATTATTTTGGATGCTCATGGTGATCTTT
>CALJEH010000046.1 GCA_938074435.1 uncultured Alphaproteobacteria bacterium | reverse complement strand
AATTATATGAATTATAATTTTACATTCAGACCATATGATGAAGATTTTAAGATTAAGGATATTAAAATGACATTTCTAATAGAGAAAGAGGGACAATTCTTCTTAGAAGATTTTATTATAAATCCTTAAGATTACTTATTGCAGATGTTGCAAGATTATCTGCAATTTCATTTCCTATATTACCTTCATGTCCCTTTACCCATATCCAATTGATATCATGCTTATTAACTACCTCTAGGAGCTGGATCCATAAATCTTTATTCTTCACATCTTTTTTATTGGCATTTTTCCAATTATTTTTCTGCCAATTGAATATCCATTTTGTTATTCCATCTTTGAGATAAACAGAGTCCGTATATAAATTAACTTCAGAACGTTTTCTTAAAATCTTTAATCCTTCAATTGCTGCAACTAATTCCATTCGATTATTTGTAGTATTTTCAGCAGATCCTGATAATTCCTTTACATTATCTTTATACTTAAGATAAGCTCCCCAACCACCAATACCTGGATTACCAGAACACGCTCCATCAGTATAGATTTCAACTTTATCAGTCATATAGTCCATAGTCCTTTGCACTCATTACAGTTTGATGAAATTTTAATTTTGCATAATACTCAATAGGGTCTTTTGGTATGACAAGGGCATCATCATCTGATTTATTCCAATCAATTAATCTTGTTAGTAAGAATCTTAGTGCGCTTCCCCTACACATTATTGGTAATGAGGCAATTTCTTGGGAAGTTAGCTCTTTAATTGAGTTATATCCTCGGAGTAAATACTTTGCCTTAGTAATATTGAATGAATTGTCTTTCTCGAAGCACCATGCATTTATAGATATAGCAATATCAAATACGTATAGATCATTGCATGCAAAATAGAAGTCGATAACTCCACTTAGTTCATCGCTATTAAAAAATATATTATCAGGGAATAAATCACCGTGAATTATTCCACTCGGAAGACCTATAGGCCAATTTGAATTTAAATAATTTAATTCATCTTTAATTTCAGATTTTAGGGATTTTCTAATTTTAAAAGACTCATTTTTTATTGAGTCAAATAATTTAGGCAAATGTTTTTGAGATAGTTGATTCTGACGCGTTATTTTTATTTCAGAAGTTTGTTCATGGATATTTGCAAGAGTCTGTCCAACTAGGAAACAATTTTTATTTGTTATTTTTCGAGTAGAATTTCCACTCAAAAAACTAAATATTGCTGCATATCGGCCATTTAAAACTTTGATATATTTACCACTTTTCATCCTTATTGGTTTAGGACATACTATATTTCTATTATCAAGATAAACCATCAAATCAATAAAGAATGGTAAATCTGATACTGATACACGGTCTTCATATAAAGTTAGGATATATTTGTTGCTTCTTGTCTCTAAAACATAGTTAGTATTTTCTACGCCCTCTGAGATCTCATTAATGGACAAAATATCTTCTAGCTCATAATTTTTATCAATAAAATTTTGAGCCTCAACTAGATCTACTTTGGTATATACCGCCATTTATTAATCTATCTTCTAATCTTGGGTAATTTAAAGGTTATTTTTTCTTCGGTATATGTATTGTGAATTAAATTAATTTTATATTTTTTTGAAATTTCTTTGATAATTCTCTCAACAATAACCTCAGGAGCCGATGCACCGGCAGTAATAGCTAGATTTTTTATATTATTTAAAACATCCCATTTTATTTTAGTTTCATCTTCTATTAGATAGCTAGCTTTACAACCAGATTTTTTACCAACCTCAACTAATCGTTGAGAGTTTGAACTATGTTCTGAACCAACAACAAAAATGACGTCTGCTACTTTAGAAATACTTTTTACAACTTCTTGTCTATTGGTAGTTGCATAACATATATCATTTTTATGAGGTGACTTAATACTTGGATATTTAGATTTTAGTAAATTAATGATCTCAATTGTATCGTCAACAGATAATGTTGTCTGGGTAATATAGGCTAATTTATTTATTTGATTGGGTATAAATTTTTTAGCATCTTCTATATCTTCTATTAATTTAATTGAGCCATTTGGTAATTGCCCAATAGTACCGATAACCTCTGGGTGATTCTTATGCCCAATTAGTATAATTTCATATCCATTGTTATGAAGTTTTTTTGCTTCAATATGTACTTTAGAGACTAATGGGCAAGTGGCATCAATAATATTTAAATTATTATTCTTTGCATCATTAATAATTGATTTAGCTACACCGTGTGCAGAAAATATAATTGGTTGCTTTGTATTTGGGATCTCATCTAATTCTTCAACAAAAATAACTCCTTTTGATTTCAGTTCATTCACAACAGTTTTATTATGAACGATATCATGCCGAACAAAAACAGGTGGTCCATACTCCAATAATGCTTCCTCTACAATCTGAATTGCTCTTTCAACTCCTGCACAAAACCCCCTCGGGTTCGCTAAATGTACATTTAATTCGTTTATTTTATATGTTTCCTTTTAGTTTCATCTATTATCCACACAAGTATTCAACAAAGTATATTCATATGGATTTACAAATGATATTATGAATAATATATATAAGAAAATAATAGTTCAAATATATTTCACGAATAGTAAATGAAAAAATTTATTCCAATCATATTAGTCTTAATGTTATCAGCATGCGAGACAGTCTCTGATTTTAGCATGCCAAATCTTGGCATGCCAGATCTATCTAAATATAATATAAATCCGTTTAATAAAAATGCAGCTGAAGAAGTTGTTTGCCCTAAACCAATGATCCTTGCTGATGCCATCAGCATAAATGAGTTTATGGATTTTGGCTCTTTTGATGAGGCTAATGTTATTTATAGAGGAAGAATAGATAGAGTGGATTATGAATGTAATGTTGAACAAGGTTATTCACTGGGAAATTTATATATAATTGGTACAATTTCTCTTGGACAACGAGCAATGGATAATAATTATGAACTGCCAGCATTCATAGCTATCGTAAATAATAAGAAGGAAGTTTTATCTAGAAAATACATAGATATTGATGTAGACATTCCTGATGGTGCTTCATTGGCCAGGTTTGAGTATGTTGTGAACAACTATAGACTTGATTTTGAACAATCCCAAAGATCTCAGGATTATAAAATTCTAGTTGGGTTTAAACTAACAGCCGATCAGATTGAATATAATAAAAATAAATAAAATTATTTAGTAATTTCTTTTATTCCGCTATCAATGATTCTATTGGAAGCTTCTCTTTTAATGTTATTGTTTGATAAAGATTTGTCAATCGCATCAAAAACAATATCAGTTATATCATTCTTGATTTGATTGAGGGCTTCTACTTCAGCTCTTTTTAGCTTTTCATCAAGAAGTTTTTCTCTTCTTTCCATATTTTCATCAAACTTTGACTTTGCATCTTTTTCATAGTTCTTAGCTAATTTTTTTGCTTCATCAATAAGCGCTTTTGCATTTTTTTCGGCTTCTTTATTTTTTTTCTGAAAGTCTGCTAACATAGATTGAGCTTCTTCTCTTAACTTTTTAGCTTCATCTAGTTCGCTTCTTATCTTATCAGCTCGATTATCTAAAATTCTTGTGATCTGTCCGGGAACTTTGAAGTAAATAAGCAAAAGTATGAATAAGACAAAACCAATTGCTACCCATGTTGCGTCTTTTTCTAACATTCATCCACCTACTAGTTTTTCAACATTGTTTTTATTGAACTTTTTACATTATCTTGATTAAGCGCATCCGCTCCAAGTATCTTATTAATGATATCGATTGCTACATCATTTGCTATTTGCTCTGAGTCTTGCAAAACTTTCTGTTTTTTCATATCAAGATCGGCAATAAACTTAGATACTAATTCAGCACTTTCTTGATCAAAAGCTTTTTTATCAGCTTCAATTTGTTTATTTAGTTTTTCTCTTGAAATTGCTAGTGTCTCAGAGGCCTTATTTTGCGCCTCTTTTATAGCATTTGTATATTTTAGTTCGGTTGCCTCAGAATCTTTCTTATAGTTTTCTGCTTCTTCAAGATCACGAGCTATTATATCTTCCCTTGATTCAATTACATTCGCAATCTTTGGCAATGCAAATTTTGCCATGACAATGTATAAAATGGCAAAAGAAAAAATAAGCCAGAATATTTGCGAAGCAAAATATTCTGGATTTAACTGAGGCATACTTGATTCAGACATAAATACTTATCCGCTAATAAGATTAGGTTATTATACAACGAATAGAAGTATCAGAGCGATAACAAGTCCAAAAAGTCCTGTCGCTTCAGCAAGGGCAAAACCTAATAGCAAGTTTGGGAATTGTCCCGGCGCTGCAGATGGGTTTCTTAGAGCACCTGATAAGTAATTACCAAAAATTGTTCCAATACCTATACCTGCACCTGCTAGTGCTATTGTCGCAAGACCTGCTCCAATTAATTTAGCTGCTTCTGGTTCCATTTTTATCTCCTTTTTTAATTTAATAACGATTAATGCTAATGCATGTGAATTGAATCATTCAAGTATATACAAGTTAAGATTGCAAAAACATATGCCTGTAAAAATGCTACGAGTATTTCTAATCCAGTAAAAGCAACGATAAAAGCTAACGGAGCTATACCGAGAGGGGAAATAAATAAATTTCCTGAAAAGAACATACCTGCAACAAAAAAGCCGAAAACCTTTAACATAGTATGTCCTGCCATCATGTTTGCAAATAACCTTACAGATAAACTTACTGGTCTAGTTAAATATGAAATAACCTCAATCACAACTAATAGTGGTAATAACGCTTTTGGCACACCACTAGGCACGAAGAAATTAAAGAATTTTATACCGTGCATAATAAACCCGATAAGTGTTACACCAAAAAATATAACTATTGCTAATGCAAAGGTTACAATTATATGGCTTGTGACTGTAAACGTATAGGGAATCATTCCAAGCATATTGCAAAAAAGTACGAACATGAATAAACAGAAAATGAATGGGAAATATTTTTGACCCTCATCTCCAACATTGTCTCTAACCATCTTAGCCACGAATTCATATGACAATTCAGCAACAGATTGGAGCCTAGTTGGTATTGTCGCTCTCCCATTAAATGAAAATAGTGTTAAGAAAATAATTAGGGCAACACTGAATACCATAAACAATGACGAGTTTGTAAAAGATAGGTTGAGCCCGAACAACTCTATATCAATCAGTTCAACGATGTTAAACTGATGCATTGGATCAGGAGCACCAGATTTTTCAGCAGCCATTATTTAATCCTCATTTTCACAACTAACTTATATATAAGTTTTAACATTTTTGGTAGTAAATTTATTATTTTTGATAAAAAAAATACACTAAATTGTGAATCAATTTAGTAATTAGCTTTCATCATATAATTGCTTTGATGTAGCTATTGCAGTTTTTACTCCGGAAATAACTCCAAGAAGCAAAAAAATGATAAAAAATATTGGCTTTGTATTTAACCATTTATCTATATACCAGCCAAGAATTGCTCCTATAATCGACGCCACTACAAGCTCTGTTGAAAGTCTCATGGCAATAGATATTTGTTTTCCACGTTTGTTTTTTTGTTTAACATCATTTTGGGTATGATTGAGTTTGTATTTTTCAATCTTCTCAGCTATTTCTTTTAATTTTTCTTCCGCTGCACTTTTTTCATCACGCGACATTATTTTCTTTCACTATATTTTCTGCCTGATTTAGATCAACTGATAATATTACACTTTCTCCTCTTTTTGCCATTGTTACTCCATAGAGCCTATCCATTCTGGACATGGTATAGGGATGATGAGTGACAATTAAAAATTTTGTTTGTGTACTTTTTGATAGTTCATCAAGCAGATCACAGAATTTTTTTACGTTATTATCATCTAATGGAGCATCAACTTCGTCTAATATGCATATTGGTGAAGGATTTTCTAGAAAAACTGCAATTATGAGAGCTATCACTGTTAGCGCCTGTTCGCCACCTGATAATAATGAAATTGTCTGGGGTTTTTTGCCAGGTGGCCATGCTATAATATCTAGCCCTGACTCAAGTATATCTTCTTCGGTATTTAATCTTAACTCAGCTTTACCACCATCAAATAATTTTTCGAATAATAATTTGAAATTATTATTAACGTTCTCATAGGAATTAAGTAATCTAGCTCTTGCCTCTTTATCTATTTCAACAATTCCTTTTTGAAGATTTTCAGTCGCAGACAGTAAGTCATCTCGTTCAATTATGAGCTGATCATATCTATTTTTAACTTCAATGTACTCATCTTCCGCACTTAGGTTTACTGCTCCAATTTGTTCGCGTTGTCTATGTGCTGCCGCGAGTGCATTAATGATGGTCTCTTTATCTAATTCAGGATTAAAGTCATTAAGTAAATTATCTATATCGATTTCAAGTTTAATTTTTATTTTATCTTTTAAATCAATCTTCTTTTCTTCGAGATTTTCAATCTGGGCTCTAGCATGGACTAAACTCTCTGACTCTCGAGAAAAATTATTCTCTTGGATTTTAATATCTGCTGAATTAGCTTCAAATTCATTCTCTTTCACTAATAACTCCTCTTTGAAGGTAAGCCTTTTCTGGGACAGATCTTGTATACTCAGGTCAATTTCTTTTTGTTCATTCTCCAGCTGTGATGGCACATGTTGAAGTTTGTTGAGCTGGATGTCCAAATTCTCTATTCGAGAATTTAACTCTTGAAGGTGAATATCGGATTGAATTTTTCTATTTTCCCATGAGTCTTCACTTGCAACAATATCTTCAAGATTTTTTTCAAGTTCTCTTTTTTCCTTCAATAAATTTTGAGTATTCGTTTCCTTCATATCTGCTATGGTTTTTGCATTATAAAATTCTTGTCTTACCTTACCCAGATTCTTTTCTAGGACATCAATATCATCTTGCTTTATTGTTTGTGATCGTAGTGATTGAATTCTCCCATTCAGACTCTTGAGAGTATCATTTTCAGTATTTATTTTTGTCTTTATTTGCGTGGTTATATCTTGTGCTAAAATTATTTCTTCATTAATCATTTGAAGTGAATTAATATTCTTTTGTTGTTCGTTTATTTTTGCACTCCATAATTCTTTCAATTTTTTTTCTTCTTCTATTGTCAATTTATATTTTGACTCAATCTGATTTTGTTTATTTTCTAATTTTTTTATTTCATTATCAAGTATTTCTGATTGATCTAGATTATTTTTAAAATTAATTTTGGCAGCTAATATATTGCTCGTTTCGTCGTTAATATTAATTTTTTTTATGAGCCCATCCCACCTAATAATCTTACCATCAGGATTTACAACTTGTTGTCCAGGTTCTAATAGTTCTAGTATCTTTTTGATATCTTTTTCTTCTGTAAACCCCGAAAACTGGAGGAATAAAGCTATTTCTTTTGGCCCTTGTACAATATCAGATAGTGGTTTGATAGATTTATCAAACTTATTTAAATGAATTGCCTTTTTATGTAGCCAATACTTTGTATTTTCATCTAATGTTGAGTTTTCTAAATCCTCAAGTATAGAGCTAACTAATAATTTATATGTATCTTCAATTTCAATTGATTCAATAATTGAGTCTGATGTATCATTTTCCTTTAGGTACGTTTCAATATTTTCCCTAGAAATAGTAAGTTGCTTAATTTTAAATTCTAGTTCAATAATTCGGTTTTTGTTTTTTTGACTGTCTTCTAGTAATTTTTCTTTTAGGTCTTCTTTTTCTGATATATCAATTAATAATGTCTTTATATTATTTTCTAATAATATTTGTTTCTCAATAAGACTCTGCCGATTCTTTTCAAGATTATTTTCCAATATTATTTTTTTTTCTTCCTGCACCAGCCCATTTAATTCAGTAGAGTGATGTAAAATCGCTTTTTCAATGTCATTAATTTGATTCTCAATTGTTGTTTTTTCTGTTTTCTTTTCCACTAGTTTTGAGAGAAAGTTATTATATTCTACTTCAAGGGACTTATAGTTTTGTGTCGAGCCCATAGATGATTCTATAACTTCATGTTCTATCTTATTTATCTCATTGAGATTTCTCTGTAGTTCCTCTTTTTTAATCGCTAATTTTTGTAATTGTTCTTTGTGATCTGCTGAGTTCTTTTTTTCTCTTTGAATATCTTGTTTTATTATTGATATCTGACTTCTTGTATTATTAATTCTTTCTGAAGTATATTGGATTTCATTTTTAATATTTAATAAAAAACTATTCTTCTTTTGAATTTCCTCCGAAGTCGAGTTGTAGTTATCTCTGATAGGTTGAATTTGTTTTTTTAGGTTACCCTCTTTGATTTGAAGATCATTAATTTTGTTTTTTTGGAGTTGGATAGTATTTTCTTTAGTTGAAATTTGATTTTTTAATTCACTCTCTCTATCAGTCAACGCATTCCACTCAATTTGAAGTAATTCCTTTTCAAACTGTCTAATTCTTGCTGCTATAATCTTAAATTTCTCTGCTTGGTTATACTGCCTTTTAAGTGAGGATAATTGAGTATTAATTTCTTTGATGATATCATTTATCCTTTCGATATTCACTTTTGTAGCATTCAATCTCAGAATGGCTTCATGCTTTCTGTGGTGCAGACCACTTATTCCGGCTGCTTCTTCTAA
>CALJEH010000045.1 GCA_938074435.1 uncultured Alphaproteobacteria bacterium | reverse complement strand
TCTCGTAAATGATGAAATGCAGGAAATTATTTATCTACTCTCAAATATTACAAATTATTTAAATCAAGGGGGAAGAATTGTTGTCATCACATTCCACTCAATTGAAGATAGAATTGTAAAAAATATATTTACCCATCTAACTGAAAATGCAATCTCTAAATCTAGATATGAGCCATCGGGGAAATCAATATTAGATAGTTCATTTAATTATCCTACAAAGAAATTTTTGATACCGCAAGAATCTGAAATTACCCTTAATTCGAGATCAAGATCAGCCAAGCTTAGATGTATAGAGAGAACTGATAGTTTGTTTAGAGAAAATTTAGATATTTATAGTATGAATAAATATGAAGAAATTATTAGAGCACTAGTATGATAAGATATTTATACGTTTTTTTATTGTTCTCATCCATAATATTTGCCCTTCTACTATATATTGTTAGTTATGATAGTAAGAATATTTCAAATCAGATATCAGAGATTAATAGGAACATTACAAAAGAAAAAAATGAAATTCTTACCCTACAAGCTGAGTTGAGTTTACTTTCACAACCAGATAGAATTCAAAACTTATCAAATAATTTAGGTTTAAATCTTCAACCCGTCAGAGTGAGTCAAATTAAAGATATTGAAGACATACCAATTAAACCAGCAAATAAAATAATGGATGAGTTAGTAGAGCGCTCACTAGTTGGTTTTTCTGAAAATTAGAAAATCAATAATTGAAAATGCTAGAGAGAAATACAAACAAAAATCAGATGCGTATCCAAGTTAGGATTAAATTTTTAGCCTTTTGTTTTATGGTAGGTTTTTTAGTATTATCAGGAAAATTAATATACCTTGCAAATATATCCTCCTCAGTAAGTGCAGAGATTACAGAAGTCAAAAATGAAATATTCATGAGGCCAAGTATATTTGATCGTGATGGTAATTTGGTGGCTTCAAATATTGATATGACTTCTGTAGCAATAAGACCATATTTATTAAAGAACAAGGAAGATATTATAGAGAATATATTAGATGTAATTCCTAGTTTTGAGAGGGAAGATTTAGAATTTAAAATTCTCAATGATAAGAAATTTGTATGGCTAAAGAGAGGTATAACACCTGTTGAGAAAGATAAAATACATAATTTGGGTATACCAGGTATACAATTCTTTGATGAAAAAAAGAGATTTTATAGTGCCGGGAACACGCTGGCAAATGTTATTGGTTATGTTGATATAGATAATAATGGGAGGGTGGGGATCGAGGAATACATAGATAAACGAATTGAAAAAGGCAATTATGATGATGTTTATTTGTCACTTGATCTTGAAGTCACATTTGCAATGCGAGATGAACTTCTTAAATCAATAAAAAAATATTCAGCAAAAGCCGGCTCTGCAATATTGATGAATGTTAATAATGGTGAGGTTATTGGCTTAGTATCACTTCCTGATTATGATCCTCACTATCCTCAACAGGCATTAAAGCCAGAAAATGCAAATAAAGTAACTAATTCTCTTTATGAAATTGGTTCAACATTTAAAACTTTTACAATTGCGATGGCTTTAGATAGTGGTTTAGTTGATTTAAATACAATTTATGATGCAAGGGAACCAATAAAAATTGGTGGGCACAGCATAGGGGATTATCACCCTGAAAATAGGGAACTTTCTGTAGAAGAAATATTTATATATTCATCGAATATTGGCTCAGCAAAGATTGTATCTGATTTTGGTGTTGATTATCATAAATCATTTTTAAAAAAATTAGGTATTTTGGACGAAAAAATAACTGAAGTTGGTAATATACCAAGAAGTATAATTCCTAGAGATTGGAAGGAAATAAATTCGATAACAATGTCATACGGATATGGAGTGTCACTTACCCCGCTTCATGCGGCTCTAGCAGGTGCTACCGTTGTGAATGGAGGAAAACTGGTAGAGCCAACATTCATTAAATCAGATATTATTAAGGAAAATAATAAACAGCAATTTTTGGATGTTACTACAAGTGAAAAGATAAAAAAATTAATGTACTTGAATGTTATTCATGGATCGGCAAAGAAAGCTGCGGTTGATGGGATACTTGTGGGAGGAAAAACTGGTTCCTCAGAAAAAATAGTAAATGGAAAATATGATCCTGAAGCACGTATATCAACATTTATGGGTGTATTTCCAATGGAAAGTCCAGAATATATTTTGTTTCTTCTGCTAGATGAGCCTCAGCCATTAAAAGAAACATATGGTTATGCCACTGCAGGATGGAATGCTGCTCCCACCTTTTCAAATATAGTAACAAGAATTGCTCCAATGCTTAATATCAAACCAACTAATAAAATTGATTTGTATAGATCTGATCAATTTGAAATAGCGCTGAATTAAGATGAAAGCGAAACTTATCAATGGATATTTCTGAATCATTAGAATTTAAGAAGCAAAAATTATTTATACAAAATAATGAAATCACGCAAATAAGCGAGGATAGTCGTGATGTTGTTAATGGGAGTTTGTTTTTTCTAATTGAAGAAAATCCAACCTTGGGTAAAAAGTATATTGAACAAGCAGTAAGTAAAGGTGCACTAGCAATTGTTGTTTCAAATTCAAATAATTTTATAAATCAGTTAGATAATATCATCATCCTCAAGAGTACATCTGTAAGGAGAGATCTTGCAAAAACATGCTCTAAATTTTACGGAAAATGTCCAAAAAATATTATTACTGTAACTGGCACCAACGGCAAAACATCTGTTGCTAAATTTACTGAACAAATTTGGAGCAATAATGGGATACTCTCAGCTTCAATTGGAACATTAGGAAATTCAAAAATACAA
The DNA here is from genome assembly GCA_938074435.1 of uncultured Alphaproteobacteria bacterium. Lineage (GTDB taxonomy): Bacteria > Pseudomonadota > Alphaproteobacteria > Rhizobiales > TMED25 > TMED25. The sequence continues at coordinate 8,217 of CALJEH010000045.1, read as the reverse complement.
AGTAATGATGCTTTGACAACTCCAGATCCTATTTCTCTTCATAAACAATTAGCAGAATTATCTGAAGCTAATTATGATAATGTTATAATTGAAGCATCAAGTCATGGTCTAAATCAGAGTCGAATCGATGGACTCAACATCTCAGGCGCAGCATTCACCAACTTTTCAAGAGACCATCTCGATTACCATAAGAATATGATCAGTTATTTTAATGCAAAGAAAAGGTTATTTACCGAGTTACTTCCTGATAATGGAACTGCAGTCATAAATAAATACATGATTCCAAATAAATATCATAATTTTATTGATGAAATAGGAAGCAAAAAAATCATATCAATTGGGAATAAGAACTCAACAATCGTAATTGAAAAAATCTATAGAGGTGAAGACCAAATGATTAATTTAGCATGCAGTATCAACAGTAAATTAGTAAAAGTAGAAACTCCTTTTGTTGCTTCTTTTCAAGCAATAAATTCACTAATCGCTGCATGCCTGTCAACAATTAATACAAATATTTCTTTGATGGATAGCCTAAAGACTATTTCCAATCTGAATAATGTTATTGGTAGGTTAGAGCGTGTAGCTTCTAAAGGTAATAATAATATATACGTAGATTATGGGCACACACCTGATGCCATCAAATCAGCACTTATTGAACTTAGACAAGTTACAGCAAACAGGTTATTCGTAGTCTTTGGTGCAGGTGGAGATAGAGATATTGGGAAAAGGGTCTTGATGAGTGCAGTTGCAGCTAAATATGCTGACTACGTTGTCATAACCGATGATAATCCTCGAACAGAAGATCCATCAAAGATAAGAAGTGAATTAATGCAAAATTCAGAGAAATTTATTGAGATAAGTGATAGGGGAGAAGCTATATTACATGCGATTTCAAAATTATCAATTAATGATAATCTTTTAATTTGTGGTAAGGGGCATGAAAGATATATCCAATATGAGGATAGGAGGGTTTCCTTTTCTGATCACGATACAGTTTATGATGTCTTAAGTAAGTAGATTAATGTCCCAAGATTATAAGATAAATACTAATGTTTCTTTTTCTAGATTATCAAAAATAATTAATGCAGAAACTAACTTTAATCATAATGGGTTTGCAAGTACTATATGTTTAGACAGCAGAAATATTGAAGTTGGAGATGTTTTCGTTGCAATCTTAGGTGAAGAATCAGATGGTCATCAATTTGTTGATCACGCAATAAAAAATGGGGCAATAGCTTGCATTATTTCAGATAAGAAAAAGTTTAATGAAAATAAATACCCATTTCTTCTAGTTGAAGATACATATGAAGCTCTTCGAGATATCTCAGATCATTTGACAAAGCAAAATAATGCTCTTCGTATCGCAATTACAGGAAGTGTAGGTAAAACAACTACAAAAAATTATCTTCATTCTATATTGAAAAAATATGGTAAAACTGTTTCTTCTCCTCAATCATTTAATAATTATCTTGGTGTTATTTTATCAAGGTCAAAGGTGGAAAAAGATACTGATTATGCAATTTTTGAAGTTGGGATGAATAGGCAAAATGAAATTAGTAAATTATCACATCTAATTAAACCAAACATAGCAATTATTACAAACATAGGTGAGGCACACATTGGTAATTTGGGAAGCAAGGAAAATATAGCAATTGAAAAAACTAAGATAATCGATGGAATGGATAAAGAAGGCTTGGTCATCATTCCTCATGATAGTGAATTCTACGATCTTATTATCAATTCTGTAAAACAAAAAGAGTTATCATATATAACTTTTGGAAAAAGTATAAAAGCAGATATTAATATCAGTAAAATCAAAAGAACTGCAAATATATCAAAAATATATTTAAATATACATGGTGAGAGATATACATTTGAAACGGCATTACAAAACTTAAATTTAATTGATAATTATCTACCTATTCTTGGTGTGGCATCTCACTACAATTTTAATTTAGATGAAGTATTAAAACATTTGGATAGTGTTGAACAGGGTGATGGCAGATGGAAAGAGATTGTTTTTAAAAAAAATACTGGGGTGATTACACTAGTTGATGACTCTTACAATGCTAGTCCAACATCAGTAATGGCTGCAATTGAGTCAATAGATAAATATTCCAACCCTTCAATAAAACGAAAAATAATTATTCTTGGAGATATGCTCGAATTAGGAGATCTAAAAGATGAATATCATAGTCAATTAATTGATTTTATTAACAAATCGAGTATTGACGAAGTTTACTTATGCGGTGCAATAATGAAAGGTCATTTTGAGAATATTAAAATGCAAAAGAAGAGAAAATGGTTTGATGCAGTGGAAAGTATAATTATTAATGATGACTTTGATTTAAAAGCTGGAGACCTAATTTTTTTAAAGGGGGGGAATAAAATTAAAATAAGTAAGCTAGTAAAGGAATTTATTAATCATTTAAAAATACAATAAAAACCCAGGAGGGATAAAGAATATGTTTATTTGGTTAGTAAATATTTTATTAGATGCTTTTCCCTTTCTTAATGCCTTTCAATATATATCAACAAGGGCAGGTGCAGCAATGTTTACCTCAGGGTTAATTGTCTTCATTTTTAGCCCTAGCATTATCAATTTCTTTAAGAAAATCCAAAAGAATGGTCAACCCATTCGTATAGATGGTCCAAAAAGACATATAATTGAAAAATCTGGAACACCAACTATGGGTGGAGTTATAATCCTTCTAGGAGTCGTTGTATCTTCGCTTCTATGGACTGACCTAAGTAATAGATATATATGGGTGGTTGGTTTTGTTGCTATAGTATTTGGAGCAATTGGATTTTATGATGATTATTTGAAAGTATCTCGAATATCAACTAATGGCTTGCATAGCTCACATAAAATATTACTCCAATCTTTCGTTTCATTGATTGCAGTGTTATTTTTGATGCTGACTATTGAAAATTATGAGCCAGTAATTTTTATACCTTTTTTCAAGGATTTTTCCCTAAATCTTGGTATTTTTTACATAATATTTTCTTGTTTAGTAGTAATTGGTTCGAGTAATTCAGTAAATCTAACAGATGGTTTGGATGGGCTCGCGATAATGCCAGTTATGATCGCGGTTGCAAGTTTTGCGCTGATCACATACTTGACAGGAAATATTGTTTTTGCAGAATATTTACATATTCAGTATATTCCAGGCACAGGTGAATTAGTCATAATATGTTCAGCGGTAATTGGAGCAGGTCTTGGTTTCTTGTGGTACAATGCTCCCCCTGCCATGATCTTTATGGGGGATACAGGTTCATTATCACTTGGTTCAATTATTGGTATTATAGCAGTCATTACAAAACATGAATTAGTTCTATTAATAATTGGTGGATTATTCGTTTTAGAAGCAATATCAGTAATTGTTCAGGTTATTAGTTTTAGGTTCACTGGAAAGCGGGTCTTTAGGATGGCCCCCTTACATCATCATTTTGAACAAAAAGGCTGGAGTGAACCAACAGTAGTTATCAGATTTTGGATAATATCTCTAATACTTGCATTAGCAGGGCTTTTAACATTGAAGCTTAGGTAGGGCTAATTCAAATGATCAATCTCAGTCACTGTTCAGGAAAAAGTTATTATATAATCGGTTTGGGTAAAACGGGGAAAAGCGTTCTGCAGTCTCTCACTGCTGCTGGAGCAATGGTTTCATTATGGGATGACAATATGGATATACTAGATGATGCTCGTGGAGGTAATTTTTCTATTACAGATCCTCAATCTGCAAATATTTCTGAATTTGACGCCATTGTTTTAAGTCCGGGTATTAATGAAAATATCCGACCTTATAGTGATCTAATAGAATGTGCTAAGAAAAATAGTATTCCAATTATTTGTGATATCCAGCTCTTTATGGATGAATTAAATAGAAGAAATTTCAGCAATAAAGTCATAATGGTTACTGGAACAAATGGCAAATCTACAACAACCATGTTGCTATATCATCTACTGGAGTCACTTGGGTATGATGTGCAAATTGGAGGGAATTTAGGTAATAAATGTGTATTGGAATTTGATTTGCATAAAAGTAATAGAATTTTTCTCATAGAGATGTCCTCTTTCCAGATCGCACTCTGTCCTAATATCAAACCAAATATTGGGATTTTATTAAATATTACAGCAGACCATATTGATAGACATAAAAGTTTTGAGAATTATAAAAATATAAAATTTAGCATGTTTGCCAAACAAGACATTAACGATTTTTCAATAGTTGAAAATAGTACATTTCAAAATTTTGGCTCCTCAGAGAGTAATTTAAGGGGAAAGATTGTTCTGTTTGCGCATTTAATATCAAAACCAAATGATATATTGGAAGTGATTGATAAGAGTTGCAGTGAGAGTTCAACTAAATATGAATTAAATGGAGGGATAGTTCTTAATTCAAAGACTAATTTGGCAAATTTAGCTGCCTGTGTTGCCTGTATGCAAATAATGGGACACAGCTGGAATGAATACTCTCAAGCCCTGAATACTTTTCAGGGGTTAGAACACAGGGTTGAACCCGTCACACGTCTAAATAAAGTTAGCTATATCAATGATAGCAAAGCAACAAATGCAACTGCTTCCAAAGCTGCACTTCAATCGTTTAAAAATATTTTTTGGATTTTAGGGGGTGTAGAAAAGTATGGTGGATTATCGGATATCATAGAAAATTTAGGTAACGTTAAAAAGGCATATTTAATTGGAACAGCTGCTGAATCTTTCAGTGAAGTATTATCAAATGTCAATATAAGCAATGAAGTTTGTGGAACTCTTCGCAAGGCAATCATTAATTCCACAAATGATGCTTTAACCTTATCTGAGGAAGCAACCATTCTATTCTCTCCAGCTTGCTCATCATATGATCAATTTAGTAATTTTACTGAAAGAGGTAATAAATTCAAAGAAATTGTTAGAGAAATAAAAGAAACGCATGCAAATTAATCGTTCAAATAAATCAAGATTATCTGATTGGTGGTGGACCATTGATAAAGTCTTACTTGGTTCAGTTATCATATTAATTGTTTTTGGTATAGTTTTAAATTTAGCTGCTAGTCCGCCGATTGCCGAAAAGTTAAATTATACAGATCAATATGTTTTTGTAAAAAAACAGTTTATTTTTATGTCTTTAGGGATACTCATTACTTTATTTTTCTCCTTCTTAGATATGCAACATATAAGACGTTTGTCACTGTTAATTTTTTTTGGTTCACTGTGTATTATGATATTTATTAATCTTTTTGGTTCTCCCATAAAAGGGGCAACAAGATGGATGGATTTGGGTATAGTATCTTTGCAACCATCAGAATTTGCTAAGCCATCATTTATCGTACTTATTTCATGGTTAATGGCTGAGTCATTAAAAAAAGAAGTCCCAGGAAAATTTATTGCCTTCATAATTTATCTAATTTTTGCAATAACACTAATTTTGCAGCCAGATATTGGTCAGACGATTTTAATAACACTCACAGCTTCAATTATTTATTTCATTACAGGAATGCCTCTGTTAGTTGGTTTCATAATTTTTTTATTATCATTAACTGGAACTGCACTTTCTTATCTATACTTAGATCATTTTTCACAACGACTTAATATATTCTTTAATCCTTCTTCTGGTGATACTTACCAAATAGATACAGCAAATAGTGCCATCAATAATGGAGGTTGGTTTGGAGTTGGTCCTGGTGATGGTGTAATTAAAAATATACTTCCTGATGCACACACAGATTTTATATTTTCTGTTGCTGCAGAAGAATTTGGATTGATAACATGTTTTATTATTATTTTACTCTACGCATTTATCGTTTTCAGAGGCGTTTCTAGATCGCTATCTCAAGAGGATTTATTTGCTAAAATTGCATCAATTGGACTAATATCCCTGATTTGTATTCAGGTTGGGATTAATATTGCTGTTAATCTTGGCATAATTCCTACTAAAGGTATGACCTTACCTTTTATTTCATATGGTGGTTCATCAGCAATATCCATTGCTATAACATTCGGATTAATATTAGCATTCACGAGAGTAAGAAGAAGTAGTTATAAGTACACCACAAGAACAGTCCATTTTCAGAGTTAAAAAGTGACAGAGATAAATGTAAGAAATTTTTATATTTTGGTTGCTGGAGGCTCTGGAGGTCATGTAAATCCAGCATTAGCACTACATGAGGAATTAAGAGAATTTGAAAATACAAAAACTATTTTTTTTACTGATATAAGAGGAAAGTCATATTTGAATGGTATAGAAAAGACAGATATACACATAATAAAATCATCCTCTCCATTTAAAAGTGGAATATACAATAAGATTTTTTTTATATTCTATATTTTGACTGGTTTTGTTCAATCAATATTCAAATTAATTAAGTTGCGTCCCAAAATAATAATATCTTTTGGTGGGTACACATCAATACCCACATGCCTTGCAGCCTATATTTTAAGAATACCTATAATTATTCATGAACAAAACTCAATAATGGGGAGGGCAAACAGATTATTATCATATTTCGCATGTTCAATTCTAACTTCATTTGATAATACACAAAAGTTAAATACAAAACATAATGAAAAGGTAAATATTGTAGGGTTACCTGTAAGAAAAAATTTTAAAAATTTACGATCAAAATATATTCCTACTAGGAATAAGAAAAACTTTAATATTTTGGTAATTGGGGGAAGTCAGGGGGCAAAAGTATTTAATGACTTAATTCCTGAAATAATTGTTACTTTTCCAGCTCATCTGAAGAAAAAGGTGTTTATACATCAAAATTGTCTAGCTGGATATGAACGAATTTTGCAAAGTAAATATCAACAGATTGGAATAGAATGTGAAATTCAATCATATTTTGAAAATATAGGAAGTTTAATTAGCAGTTCAGATTTAATAATATCACGTGCAGGTGCTAGCATGATATTTGAAATATGTACAATAGGCAGAGCTTCAATCTTGATCCCTATGGCACATGCGTTAGACAGTGATCAATTATATAACGCAAAATACTTAGCACAGCAAAATGCCTGTATACTGTATGATGAAAAGAATATTAATAAAGTGCAATTCTCTAGTCAATTGCAAGAATTGATACTGGATAAGAATAAGCTCATTTTAATGAGTAATTGTGCGCATCAGATTGGTGCTAATGATGCTTCGACTAAGATTATGAAGATTATTAAAAATATAAGTCAATGATGGTAAAAACTTCAAAAAGAGAATTAATTCATTTTATTGGTATCGGCGGAATTGGTGTTTCAGCAATTGCAAGATTATGCATGAGTAAGGGGAACATAGTTCAAGGTAGTGATCAAAAATTAGGCGTTAGTACTAATGAATTAAAAGAAATAGGTATAAAAATTTTTCATGGACATGATGAAATAAATATCAGCAAAGACATTGATGTGGTTGTTTATTCTTCAGCAATTAATCAAAATAATGTTGAATTAGTCCAAGCAAAAAAGCTTGGAATTAGAGTCTTGTCAAGAGCAGAGATGCTCACAATAATTATGTCAGAAAAAGAGTGTATTTGTGTTGCTGGAACACATGGAAAAACTACATGTACTTCAATGATATCCTGGTTATTGTCATATGATAAATTTAACATACCTACATCACTAATTGGTGGAATCGACTATGGATTTATGTCAAATCTTCAAACTGGATCTGCTGATCTAATGATTGTGGAAGCAGATGAGTCAGACAAAACTTTTTTATCATTACCCTCTAAAATTTCAATCATAACAAATATAGACGATGACCATCTTGAAAAGTTTGGTTCTATACAAAATCTTACTGAAGATTTTTTAAAATTTGCAAACAATGTAGGTCAAGATGGGTATTTAATAGTTTGTAAAAATGATCCTTTAATTTCAAGTCTACTTGGTAAATTTTTATGTCAGAATGCAATTTCATACGGAGAAGACATTGAGTCTAATTTTTGTATAAATAATATAATTCCTAAAAAAAATTCCATCGGCTATTTTTTTAATTTGAAGGGTGCTTTTCAGGGAAGAGAATATAACCTAAATTTTGAAATTGATAGACCTGGTAGATACAATATTTATAATGCGACAGCCGCAATTATTGTTGGACTAATTAGAGGACTTAGTGTCGATTTGATCAAAGAAAGAGTAAAATCATATAAAGGTGTATATCGCCGGTTTTCATTTATCACTGAAATTAATGGTGTTGCATATTTTGATGATTATGCTCATCATCCAAC
>CALJEH010000044.1 GCA_938074435.1 uncultured Alphaproteobacteria bacterium | reverse complement strand
CTAAATTTTATATGGTGTTCAAGATAACCAATTTGATAATTTCTTGGAATCTTTATTTCACCACTATCAGGATCTATCTGTTTCAAAAGTAATTTGAGAAATGTTGATTTACCTGAACCATTTCTACCTATAAGACCAATTTTTTCTTTTTGATTGAAATGGACATTAACATCAGTGAATAAAGCATTACCATCAAAAGATATTGATAAATCTTGAATTGTTATCATTGAAATTTAAGCCATTCCATATTGTATTAGACAATAACACAGAAATTATTGATTAAAATTATTTAAATTGATAACACTTACAATGGATAAATCAACTACATTAATAGTTTATGGAGGGGTGGCAGAGTGGTTGAATGCACCGGTTTCGAAAGCCGGCAACGGGGTAACTCGTTCGGGGGTTCAAATCCCTCTCCCTCCGCCAATATTTATTCCGCTAGTTTAATACATTTTATTATTTTCATTTATTTAAAAATAACTAAAATTAAACAAGAGTTAATAAACATCTTCATAAAATATGAATAAAAACACACTTTACATAACAGGAGCTGGTGTTAGTGCAGATAGTGGTATTCCTACATTCCGTGGTCAGGATGGCTATTGGACTATTGACAGTGTTAATTACACTCCGCAGGAAATGGCTACTAGAAGTATGTACTTAAACAATCCAGAGGAATTTTTACTATGGTATTTTAAGAGATTCGCATCATATAGAAATGTATCACCTAATAACGTTCATCATTTTTTATCAGATAAGAAACTTATTACTCAAAATGTTGATGGTTTAGATGGCAAGGCAGGTAACCCAAACTACATTCCAATACATGGAAGATTAGATAAAGCTCTTTATTTTGAAGATATGAGTGTTATGTGTGATCTAGTCGAAGCACCCTGGGATGATGTTATAGCACTTACATCTGATATCGATAACGATGAAGAAATTAAGAAAAATCTACTAAATGTATTTAAAATATCAGATAAGACAAAAAAACCAGAACTAAGAAAATCTTTACGCCCATTTATTTTATTGTTTGACGAATACTATACAGATCAGTATAGAATGACAGAAGCTGAAACTTGGATGTCTAATGCAAATCATTTTGTTTTTATGGGCACATCTTTTAGTGTAAATATCACAAATATTGCATTGAGATTTGCCCTGCAAAATGAATCAAATATAGAGATTGTTGACCCGAATCCTATAGATCTTGGAATAAAGGGTATTAAATATCATAAATTAAAAGCACAAGACTTTATAAAAGATAACCATACGTCATAATATTCATGCAACCGTGTATTAGATTTGCCAATATTGATGATCTATCTAGCTTGCTAGATATAGAGAAATTATCTTTTTCTCAACATGAATATGATTTATTAAACAAAAAAAACTATAAGTATTATTTTAATAAATCAAATTCAGATATTCGTATTTGTGAGTTTAATAAGAAACCAATATTTGCTAATAAATATTATATGGCAGAAGGTCATTGGCAAATCTATAATCATGATGCAAAAAAAGCATCCAAAAGAAGTGGATATCATGAGTCGGTTTATTTGAATCAAGTACCTAAAAAAGTTCTTTTATCAGCAGTTGATGTATCGAAGCTGATAGGAGATGGTCTATATGGTGTGGATTTAAAAGAGCAAGAAAATGGGGATGTTTTTGTTATTGAAATAAATGATAACCCAAACATAGATCACGGTGTTGAAGATCTTGTTTATGGGGATGATATTTATAGAAATATTATTAATCATCTAATAAGCAAGATTGAGGAGTAAGTTTTATGATACCATTTGAAATATTAATTGCGATTATAATCTTTGCTTTTGTATCATCTATTACACCTGGGCCAAATAATATAATGTTATTAGCATCAGGTACAAATTATGGTTTTAAAAAAACTATCCCTCACCTATTTGGAATATTTATTGGATTTAGTTTCTTGTTACTTTCTATTGGATTTGGTCTTTCGCAGATCTTTGATTATTTTCCAATTTCAAAACTCATATTAAAAATATCATGCGGAATATATTTAACATACTTATCATATAAAATAGCAACAGCGACGACATTTAAAGAAGATATTAAAAAAAAATCAAAACCATTCACCATCAAACAAGCTGCTTTATTCCAATGGGTAAACCCAAAAGCATGGATTATGGCAATGTCTGCAATTTCTGTATATGCACCAAATCACGAATTTTCAACAATCTTAATAATTACCGTTGCTTTTGTGCTTATTAACATTCCCTGTCAATGTTTATGGACATATGCGGGTGAACGATTGAGTTATATCCTTAACAACCAGTATAGATTGAAAATATTTAATTACATTATGGCAGGATTATTAATGCTTACGCTACTGGAAATATTGATAATCACAATATAAATCAGATGTTGTTGAGACATCATAATTTCAAATACATATTGATATAATATTTAATTGTATTAATTTAAGAAATCTTCTTAATAAGAGTTGTCTTATAATGCAAAATCCCGTTACAAGAAATATTATCTCTCTATGTATGGGGGCAATTGGTGGATATATTTTCTATCTAGAAAATTTTCCCCTACCCTGGATGCTGGGTTCATTTGCAATATCACTTATATTATCGATACCAATCGGTTATTTTGATGTTGACAATCGATTAAGGAGGATAGCACTTCCCATACTTGGTGTATTAATTGGCTCATCTTTTACTCCAGATATTATTGCGCAAGTATCGTCGTGGCCAAAAGGAATTACTCTAGTTTTTATATATTCAATAGTTGTTTCTTTAGTTGCTTATTTATATTTTAGAAAAATAGCTAAATGGGACAATGTAACGGCTATTTTTTCAGCACCTCCAGGTGGTTTGGCTGAATTAGTATTTATTGGCTCTGATGCAGGTGCTGATGAACGAAAAATGATTTTATCGCACTCTATTCGTATAGCTTTAGTAGTTATTTCAAGTGCCCTAATAATTAAATTTTATTTTGATACTGATTTTTCAAGAATCATTATAAAGAACCCCCCATTGCTTGAAGTAAGCATAGTGGATTGGTCAATATTAATTCTATGTGCTGTTGTTGGTGCATTTCTTGGATTAAAATTTAAATTACCAGGTGGCGCGTTATTTGGTGCACTACTTTTAAGTGCTGTTTTCCATATGACATCTATAATAACAGTTAAACCACCTACTTTTATTGTTGCCTTTGCTCAAATAATATTAGGTACAAGCTTAGGTGTTAGGTTTCATGGCATTACATCCAAAGAATTTAAAGAAATAGTGAGTCACGGTTTAGTTGTTTCTATATTAATGATTACAACTGCTTTAATAATGGCACTTATTAGCTTTGAGATTATTGATTTAGATCCAAGAGCCCTTTATTTAGCGTTAGCGCCTGGAGGATTTACTGAAATGTTATTATTGTCTATGGCGATTGGCGTAGAGGCAACTTTCATTGCCACTTGCCATGTTACAAGAATATTTTTAATATTATCCTGTGTGCCAATAGCTGCATATTTTTCAAAGAAAGAACAAAAATGAAAATAATAGATATAAAAGAAAACTCTATAAAATTAAATTTATCTCTCAGTAACTCAATGTTTTCCTTTAAAGAAATGACAACTTCAATAGTAAAAGTGGATATTGATGATGGGAATAAAATACATACAGGATATGCATTTAACTCTACAGGCAGATACGCATGTGGTGATCCTATGAGAAAAAGATTTATTCCACGTCTGATGAATGCTAACGATGATATGCTATTAGACACTAATGGGGAAATCGATACAAAGAAAGCTTTACAGGTTATGTTAGTTGGAGAAAAACCTGGAGGTGATATGGAGAGATCTGTTCCAATTGGAACAATAGAGACTGCACTATGGGACGCGTTAGCTAAATCCAAAAATTTACCTTTATATCAGTTATTGGCAAACAAATTCCCAACCTATAATTCAACAGATCGTATGTTTTGTTATGTTGGTGGTGGTTACTATGATGTTGGAAAGACTATAGAAGATCTAAAAGATGAAATTAAAAAAAATTTTGATAATGGTTATCGTTTAATGAAAATTAAAATTGGAGGTGCTCCAATCAAAGAAGATGTTTCAAGAGTAGTTGCAGCAATAGAAACCGCAGGATCACCAGATAGAGTTGCTCTAGATGCTAATGGTGGATTGAGTGAAAATAATTATTTGAAGTATGCCGAAGAACTAAAAGGTTTTGGATTAAATTGGTTTGAGGAACCAACACATCCATCAAACTTCACAAAGTATAATGAATTTATAAACACCTATGAAGGAGCAGTAGCAGGTGGTGAAAACCTATATTCAATTTATGATTTTATAAATTTAATTAAATATGGTGGTTTTAGAATTAACAAAGATTTATTACAAATAGATATTCCTCAAAGTTATGGGATAAGTTATTTTAATGAGGCACTAATTGAGTTAAAGAAATTAAACTGGGATGTTAATAGAATTATGCCTCATGGTGGAAATCAAATGTCATTGCATATAGCTTGTGGATTTGGGTTATCTATGTGTGAAGCCTATCCTAATGTTTTTGGTGTTTTTTCTGGATACGATGATGATTATAAGCTTGACGATGGGTACATTAAACTATCTGAAAGACCGGGAATTGGTTTTGAAGGACAAAACGACTTATACGAGCTTTTTAAAAAAATAAGTTAGATGAAACAATATAAAGTAGCGATAGTCGGATCTGGCATAATTGGAATGACTTGTGCTTTGCACTTATCAAAATTGAATAATATTCAAATAACTTTATATGGAAAATTTCCAAAACATAGTGACTATAAGACAACTGCAATTCTGAAAACATCTTTCAATCTATTTAAGTCAATAATAAACATTAACGAGGATGATGAAAACATTCAAAAACTCAAAAAGTTTAAAATTATTGATCAATTAAGATCCTATGAAAAAATATTGGACTTTGACTGTTTTGAATTAGAAATGGATTGCTTCGCTTATAATATAAAAGACTCCTTATTATCTGATAAACTTATAAAACAAATCAAAAAATCCAAAAATATAATTCATATAAATGAATTCATCAATTCAATTAATACTAATCTTCAGGAAGTAATAATAGATTATAAAGGAAAGAGAAATCATCATGATTTAGTGATTGCATCAGATGGAAGAAATTCGATTGTCAGAACGATAAATCTAATAAGTGTTGAAAGATTGAAATATCAGGAAAATATTTTAATCACGGAAATAGACCACTCAAAGCATCATGAAAACACGAGCTACGAAATACACAGGAATGGGAGTTTATTAACCTCAGTACCCACTTCAGACAATACGAGTGCTATTGTATACATTGATAACCCGGAAAATATCAAGAAAAAAACTGGGAGTATATTAAGTGATTATTTTAATGTATTACTTGGCTCATATTTGGGAAACATAGAAACAAATAGAACTCACAATATTTTTCCATCTGAAACTTTACGTGTAAATAAATTATATACTAACAGATGTATTTTAATTGGTGAAAGCGCACACGTAATTCCACCAATTGGAGCACAAGGTCTTAATCTTGGGTTAAGAGATATTGAAGTGATATATAATTTGCTTGATTCATATAAAAATATAGATCCAGGCTCTAAGATTATAACTTCAAAATTTAACCATTTAAGATGGTCAGATATTTACAAGAGATACAAGTCTGTTAATCTTCTCTACCAAAGTATGATGAATTATAACTTTAAAAATTTTATTATCAGAAGTATTGGTATGATAACCTTACAAAAATCAAAAACGGTAAGAAATATTCTTCTTCAAGAAGGAATGGTATTAAAAAAAAATAAATAAACACAATGAAAAAAATAAGACAATTTTTTGAATATCTGGTTTTTTTATTCCTTTATATGTTCATCTCAATTTTTCCATTCGTGACAGCATCTAAAATTTCAGGTGTTATAATGTCATTAATTAGCATATTCCTCAAAAGAAAGGATCGTGTTAAAAAAAATCTCATTCAATATATGAATTATAATGACGCTGATACTAAACCAACTATTAAAAAAATCTATTATCATTTTGGACAAAATATTAGCGAATTGATGATGATGAAGTCAATTCTCAAGAGGCGAAAATTCTTTAATATACCCTCAATTCCTCAAAAAAATAGAATTGGTAATATTTACGTTACAGCACACTTTAGTAATTGGGAAATGGTTGGGGTTCCTTTTTATTTTGAAAATAAAAAAGTAGCATTTGTTTATAGACATATATCTAATCCATTTATAAATAAATTCATTCTCAAAAGAAGATCTCTTATATATTTAGGTGGTTGTTACGAAAAATTTGAAACATCTTCAAAGGAACTTGAAAATCTCTTACTTGAGGGCATTGATATTGTACTATTATGCGATCAGAAGTGGCTAAAAGGTATTAAACTGGATTTTCTTGGTCACGAAAGTACATCAATGGTAGTTCCAGCAGTTCTATCACTTAGAACAGGTGCAAATATACATATGTTAAAAGTAAACAGAGATAAGAACTCTAAATATAATTTTGAACTACAACAGATAAAATATACAAAAGATAAGGATAATGATATTACTATCTTGAATGTCATGACTAACATACATACTATTTATAGTAGATGGATAACTTCAGAACCATCTGAATGGTGGCTATGGACCCACGAAAAATGGAAAAGAAAATGAAAAATAGTAAAAAAGCCTCTTTTAATATTGGTCAAGTTGTCAAACATAAATACTATCCATTTCGTGGTGTAGTATTCGATATAGACCCTGAATACGCAAATACTGAAGAATATCTTATGTCAATACCACAAAAAATAAGACCTACTAAAGATCAACCTTTTTATCACTTACTTGCAGAAAATAGTGAAACAGAGTACATAGCATATGTTTCTGAACAAAATCTTGAGATTGATGACTCAGATGAGCCGATATCACATGATGAGCTATACAACTTTTTTGGAGATTATGCTAATGGAACCTACAAGCTGCTAGACAATTTAAAAAATTAATTCTACTTATTATAAGCTTTTGTGAAACCAACTAGTGAGATATTACCATCAATTGCTTGTCCATTTACTGATGCAAACCTAAATTTAATTGAATTTCCATCTTTTAGTTGTTGAATAATATTATCATCTATTTCTAATAGCCCTTGACAACCTTGAACATTGTAGCATGCATTATAAGGCATAGAATTTGTTTGGTTATCATCTATCTGATAGAGTACTCCACTTTGAATTTTTACACCTAGTGGAGCATGAATAAATAATTTTTTTTGTATGCCATTTAATTCAACCACACCAACACGAGAATACCAAATCTTCTGATCACCATAATCCATATATTGACCAAAACTAATTTGACATATAGTGTTTTCTTCTGTTGTTTCACATAATTTATCCCACTTTGGCTTTTCATCATGAGATTCAGCATTAACAAGTGAGGCTGATAATAATATTATGAATATTGGTAATATGTACTTAAATGAATTTATCATCACATTGTTTATATATATAATAATAATTTACAATAGCAGATTTATATGACATTAAATATAAAAAAAATTCAAACCTGTAAATATCTCTTAATTTTTATACTTCTTTTCCATAGCACTGCTTCCGCAGAAGAGATTATTACCTCTAACTCAATTAGCATGCATGGAAAACCAGATTTTGAAAATGTCACTGTAAGATATCCCCATGTTGATCTTAATGCAAATAAAGGCGGTAAATTTAAATTTGCTTCACTAGGGACATTCGACTCAACTAACCCATTTATTGTTAAAGGTAGGTCAGCATATGGTATTAAAGATTTTGTTTTTGAAAGTTTGCTATCAAGGAATTATTCAGAACCTTTTTCATTATATGGACTAATAGCTGAACAGATTACGTATCCAAAAAATAGGAAGTGGATTGAGTTCCACATTAACGAAAATGCTAAATTCTCAGATGGTGTTGACTTAAAAGCAAGTGATGTATTCTTTAGTTTTACTCAATTAAAAGAAAATGGCAGACCTAATTATAGAAGCTACT
>CALJEH010000043.1 GCA_938074435.1 uncultured Alphaproteobacteria bacterium | reverse complement strand
TAACTTTTTGTAAATAAAATTAGTTCAATTATTAGTGGAGATAAGTTGTTTTTAACAAGTTTTATATAACCCACTGAATTTATACATTTTTTTTATAAAAAAAATTAATATGTAACAAAACTGTAATATTTATAGTTTCAGTGTATTAAAGTTAAGGATGAGACTACTCTCAACCGTTAATTTTAAAGGCTACAAATGTCTATATTTGATTGAATTATGCGTTTACAAGTTTTTTGTTAAGACGGGAGATTTTACGAGATGCCATCTTTTTGTTAAAGGCACCCTTTTGAGCACCTCTCATTAATTGTCTTTCTGCGGCAACTAATGCAACCCTTGCATTATCTTTGTCACCCGATTCAATTAATGCCTCCGCTTTCTTAACAGACGTTCTAACCGTACTTCTACGCATTCTATTTATTAGAGTACGACGTTCGATTTTACGTACCATTTTTTTTGCAGATTTTGTATTTGCCATTTATTATTTTCCTATTCAATAATAATGAATATATAGAGATACAATGGTGCTCAGTCAACTCAATTATTTAATAATTTTAAAATTAGGTTTCCTTTTCTCTACGAATGCACTTAAACCTTCTTTACCATCTTCCGAGTTAACTAAATCGTAAAAAAGTTTCTTTTCATAACTCAGTCCATCACCAATACTGACCAGATAGCTCATTTTAATTAATTTTTTCGTTGCAATAATCGAGTCCAGCGGTTTTTGTGTAATTTCTCGTGCAATATTTTTGGTAAACTCCATTAAATTATCTTTATGAGTAATTCTATTTACAAGACCAAGTTCTTTTGCCTCTTGAGCTGAGAAAATTCTTCCAGTTAGGCAAATTTCCATTGCATTATTTCTTCCAATAATTCGAGGCAATCTCTGTGTTGCTCCGCCTCCACATATGATACCTAAATTGATTTCTGGTTGAGAAAATTTTGCATCTTCGCTGGAAATTATGATATCACACATCATTAATAGCTCACAACCACCTCCAAATGCAATCCCATGCACCGCCGCTAATATAGGTTTTTTTATTTTATCAATTTTTTCCCAAACTTCTGTATATTTTGGATTGGTTGCTAATTCATTAATATCAGCACCAGTAGAGAAATTTTCTTTCCCAGTTAATATTATACATTTTATTTTAGGATTTTTATCTGCTTGCTCTAAAACAAAGACCAACTCATCTGATAATTCTTTATTCAATGCGTTGTATTGTTTTGATCTATTAAGCTGGATTAACTGTATATTAGTATTAATTTCGCTTACTATTATATTTTTGATATTCATTATTTTTCATTTTTGGCAGGATTTACAATAGAAGGTGGATCTCCCAGACTGATTGATCTTTAAAATTAGAGAATTACATCCCAATCTCTTACATTTCATTTGTTCCTTATTATATACATTAAATTTGTATTGAAAATAGCCACTTTCTCCTTTTATATTTTTATGATTTTTAATAGTAGAGCCACCAACATTAATTGCATCAGTTAAAATATATTTGATTGCTGAAATTAGCTTTGTGATTTTCTTTTTATCATTAGCTAAGTTTTTTGAAATTGTGAGTGGAGATATTCTTGCTCTGAATAGTGCTTCTGAAGCATAAATATTTCCAATCCCTCCAACAATACTTTGATTTAGCAGAGAGGTTTTTATATTTCCTGTTCTATTTTTTAATTTATTTATTAGATATTTCGTATTAAATTTACTACTTATTGCATCAATACCAACATTCTTCTTTAGATTATCTAAAACTAAGTTATCAGGATATATTATTTTAAAGAAACCAAATTTTCTGATGTCATGATAGTTTATTATGACATCATTTTTCATTAAAAATTGTAGATGGATGTGTTTATCTGATCCATTCCCTAAAGAGTGTATTTTTTGTGTGGAAATAAGAAAGTTTCCCGTCATACCAAGGTGAACTAATATCTTAAAATCATTATTCAGATAAATGATAATATACTTTGCAATGCGTTCAATTTTAATTACTTTTGAATTTTTAATAGTTTCATCAAAATTATGTGGTATTTTATATCTTAGTTTGCTTGTATTTATTTCAATTGAAATAAACTCATTACCGATCATATATTCGGATAAGTTATTCTTGATAATTTCAACTTCAGGTAATTCAGGCATTTTTAAATATAAACATAGAAACTAATATAGAAAAAATTGAAAAACAAGTAATGTCAAATAATAATAAATACTTTTTTGGTAATTTAGAGGTTACTAAGGAAAAAAAAATCAACAATGTAAAGGGTGTTTTTAATTCAGTTGCAGAAAAGTACGATATTATGAACGATGTTTTATCAATCGGAACACACAGAATATGGAAAGACATACTAGTAAATTCTATCTTAGGACTTAGAAGTAGTACACGCAGTTTTTCTCACCTAGATTTAGCGTCTGGCACAGGGGATATTGGCTATAAAATATTGAAAAAAAAAAATGAGAATACATCCATATATATGATGGACATTAATGAAAGTATGTTAAATCAAGCTATGAAAAGGAGAGAATATGCCAAACACAAGGATAGTATTCAGTTTGTAGTCTCTGACGCAGAAAAAATACCTTTAGAAGATAATTCTATAGATACAGTCAGTATCGCATTTGGGATAAGAAATGTTGCTTCAATTGAAAATGCTTTATCTGAGATATTAAGGGTATTAAAACATGGAGGAAAATTTTTTTGTCTTGAATTTTCAAAAGTAGAATTTCCTATGATGAATAATCTTTATGAATTTTATTCAAAGAATATAATACCAGAAATTGGTTATATTGTAGCAAATGACAGAGACTCATATCAATATCTGGTAGAAAGCATAAATAGATTTCCTCGGCAGGAAGAATTCATTGATATTATAAGTCAAGCAGGATTTACTAGACCAAAATTTATAAATTTGTCTGGAGGAATAGCTGCCATACATTCTGGTTGGAAAATATAAAGATACGTAAATGAAATATTTTTCAAATATATATCAAACCATCAAACTTGGGATATTATTTTATAATTGTGAGTTACCAGAAAAATTTGTTCCTAAGGAAAAAAATTCAATTCTTATAAGAATATTCCAAGGTAAAAGAAAAAAAAATAAAACATTTTCGAACGTTTTAGAAAGTCTTGGACCCTCATATATAAAATTAGGGCAATTTCTTGCTACTCGCCCTGATATTATTGGGAGAGAACAAGCAAATGAGCTCTCATTTTTGCAAGATAATCTTCCTACTTTTAATAAGGATATCTCAATTGGTATTATTGAGAATGAATTTAACACCAAAGTTGAAGATGTATATGATTTCTTCGATGATGCAATTGCAGCTGCATCGATTGCACAAGTTCATAAAGGTCTTATTAATAAGGAACAAAAAGTTGCTATAAAAATTCTAAGACCAAGCGTTGATAGAAAATTTAAAAAGGATTTTGAATATTTTTATTTTTTAGCAGATCTTTTTGAAAAGATTAATCCTGAATTGAAAAGATTAAAATTTAAAGACTCAATTATGACGATGCAAAGATCAGTTCAGATGGAGATGGATTTAAGATTAGAAGCAGCTGCAATATCAGAAATTAGTAATAATATGCAAGCTGATGATGAGTATGTTGTACCAAGAATATTTTGGGAGAAAACCACAAAAAAAATACTTACAATAGAATGGATAGATGGAATTTCAATAAAGGATAGAGATCTATTGATTAAAAACGGTTTCAATCTAAAAGAACTCGCACGAATTGTCATACAATCATTTTTAACGCAAGCCTTAAGGAACGGATTTTTTCATGCTGACATGCATCAAGGTAATTTGTTAGTTAATAAAGATGGTAAACTAGTTATTCTTGACTTTGGAATTATGGGGAGGCTAGGAGAAAAAGAACAGAATTTTCTAGCTGAAATATTATGGGGATTAATAACAAAGAATTACAAAAGGGCAGCAGAAATTCACTTCGAAGCAGGCTATGTTCCAAAAGATCAAAGGCTTGATGAGTTCAGTCAAGCACTCAGGGCAATTGGGGAACCGTTAACAGGTAAAAAAGCCAATGATATATCTATGGCAAATGTTTTAACTCAACTTTTTGAGGTCACAGATCAATTTAAAATGGAAACAAGGCCAGAATTGTTGTTATTACAAAAAACAATGGTTGTTACTGAAGGAGTTGCAAGAGATTTAGATCCTGACTTAAATATGTGGGATATTGCTAAACCGGTTGTTTCAAAATGGATGGAAGAAAAAATTTCTCCTGAGAAAAAAATTAAAAAAACCATCGACGATATTTCAAAATTTGGTTCAGCAATAAATGATCTCCCGGAATTAGTTCATACCGCAAGAATTGCTAATGAGAATTTTTACAAAATAATGGATGCAAAATATCAATATAGAGAGAAACAAAATTTCTTTATGAAATCATTTTTTTGGATTATAACACTCTTTATTTTGTTAAGCTCAATCATAATTTTATTGGATTAATAGATGTTAAACCTCAAAGATAAAAATATACTACTAGTTATAAGTGGTGGGATTGCTGCATATAAGAGTCTTGAACTTATTAGATCATTAAAAAAGTCAGGATCTAATGTGCATGTAATACTAACACAATCTGCCAAGGAATTTGTTACAGAACTTACAGTTTCTCAGTTAGCTCAAAGTGAAGTTCATACAAATTTATTTGATTACCATAGTGAACTACATATGGGGCACATAAACCTATCACGAAACATGGATTTACTTCTTGTAGCACCTGCCACAGCTAATATTATTGCTAAAATGGCTAATGGAATAGCAGACGATCTTGCTTCTACAACATTATTGGCATCGAACAAACCAATAATTATTGTTCCAGCCATGAACCCTCAGATGTATCAAAATGCAATTACAAAAAATAATATAAAAAAAATTAGAGAGAATGGTATTTATGTCTTTGGACCCTCTTACGGAGAAACTGCATGTGGTGAAAATGGTATGGGTAGAATGGAGGAACCTTCAGATATACTCGAATACATTTTCGAGTTTTTTCAAAACAGAACAAAACTTAAAAACAAGACTGCATTTGTTACAGCAGGGCCAACAATTGAACCAATAGATCCAGTGAGGTATATTACAAATAATTCTTCGGGCAAGCAAGGCTATGCTATAGCTGCTTCATTGACACAATTTGGTGCAAAAACAACATTGATAAGTGGCCCCTCAAATGAACCAATTCCAGACGGTGTTAAGTGCATCAAAATCAATACAGCTAAGGAAATGCTCGATGCTGTCCAGAGTGTATCACCTGCTGATATTGGGATATTTGCAGCTGCAGTTGCAGATTGGAAAGTAAAGAATTATTCCAATCAAAAGATAAAGAAGGATAGAAATGTTTCAAGTTTAGAATTAACTGAAAACACAAATATTATAAAAACTATTGTAAACAATCCAAATACAAAGCCAAAACTTGCAATTGGATTTGCTGCAGAAACAGAAAATTTGATTGAGAATGCTAAAAAGAAGTTAGAAACAGTAAACATGGATTGGCTGCTTGCTAATAATGTATGTCAGAAAAACAAGGTTTTTAATGGTGACGATAATACTATAGTCTTCTTCAATAAATCAAATACAGAGAATTGGAAGAAGATGTCAAAGATAGATGTTGCAAATAAGTTATCTAATTTGATATCAGAATATTTTGAATGATTTATGAAAAATAAACTTAAAATTTATAAAAAATCAAATCGAGAAACTATTAAGCTTCCACAATATCAGACAACGGGTTCATCAGGTCTTGATCTAGTTGCTAATTTAGAGCAAGATACTGAGCAACTTACTATTAAACCTAATAAATGGGAAATAATCCCAACAGGTATAATAATAGAGTTACCGGATGGCTGTGAAGCTCAAATCAGACCAAGGTCAGGCTTGGCACACAAATTTGGAGTAACAGTTTTAAATTCTCCCGGAACAATTGATAATGATTATAGGGGTGAAATTAAAATTATTTTGATAAATCACGGACACGAGGATTTTATTGTAAAAAATGGAGATAGAATCGCCCAAATGATTATTTCAAAATATGAGAAAGTTAAAATTGAAGAAATCGAATTTTTAACAGAAACATCAAGAAACGATGGTGGCTTTGGATCTACAGGTGTATAGGTTTTGATTTTATATGTCAGTTAAAACTAAATTAAATGAAGAAGAACTTAAGAGATATTCAAAGCAAATTCTCATAAAGAATATAGGCGGTCCTGGTCAATTAAAATTAAAAAATACCAAAATAATAGTAATTGGAGCCGGGGGCTTAGGAGCACCAGTTATAATGCATTTGTCAAGTGTTGGGGTCGGTTGCATAGGTATAGTCGATTTTGATAAAGTAGAGGTTTCAAATTTACAAAGACAGTTTATACATAATGTAAATAGCATAGGTTTACCGAAAGTAGATAGCGCTAAAATATTTGTGAGCCAATTAAACCCAAATATATTAGTTAATACTTATCAAATCGACGTCAAGGATAGGGAATTTAAAGATGTCATAAGTAAATATGACATGATTGTAGACTGCACAGATAATTTTAATACTAGATTTAGAGTTGCTGATCTCTGTCAAGAACTTAAAAAACCATATATATTTGGTAGTGTAAGAGCATTTGAAGGACAGATTACATCAATTTTACCATCAAACAGTGAACTTAAATACCCAAAGATTAGGGACTTATTTGATGAAGAAACATTAGAGGACAATCAAGAAACATGTGCAGACCTTGGAATATTATCAATAACCACTACTCTTGTTGGAACTATTATGGGTGGTGAGGCTATCAAAATAAGCTTGGGTTTTGAAAATACATTAGTAGGAAAATTATTAGTAATTGACATACTTAATAATAAGTTTGAGACATTTATATATGATGGTCATTAAGAATTATATATTAAATAAAGTAATAATTATTTTCATAATCATTTTATGTGTTATTTTTTTTGCAGCCAAGACTTTTCAAAATGCATTTAAAGAGTATGAAGAAGTTGTTGTAAACTCATCAGATGAAATCAAAAAAATAAATAATAGTGATTACAACTTCAAAAGTCTAAGGTCAACAAAGACGAATGTTAGATTAGGTCCTTCATTAGAACATAGTATTATTTGGACATACAATAAAAGAGCGATCCCGATTGAAATACTAGAGGATGTTAATGGATGGAGTAAGATAAGAGATTTTGATGCTAACATCGGGTGGGTAAAAAATACCCTTATTTCATCAAATAGAACTGGTATTATAGCCCCTTGGGAAGTTAATAAAGAAATTGAGATTTACCACGATTTATATACTGCAAAAGACACCCAAAAAGTTAAAACAAAGTTAGAACCAGGGGTGATAGTTAAAATAATCCAATGTGATGGTATTATTTGTAATGTAAGCGTAGATGATAGAACAGGTTGGATATCTCAAGATCTCATGTATGGTGTTTACAGAAGTGAAGAAATTTATCTAAGTGAATAATAGGAATCTTTCTATTTATCTGACAGGGTTATAACAAGATCTATTGATTTAATTATTTTTCCTTCTGGCACTTCATAATTATCTATATTAATTTTGACTGCATCAGTTGATATATCTTCTATTTCTTTTTCATTCACAACATGGTAATGATTTTCAGTATTGCGGTCGTAATATGTTTTTTGATTATCCAGTTGTAATGTTTTTATTAGTCCATTTTGTGAAAAATGGTTAAGTGTATTATAAACTGTTGCAAGAGATATTTTTAGATTTTTAATTTTTGTTTCATCATGAAGATCTTCAGCCGTAAAATGACCACTTTTAAAGTTAAATAGTATACTAGCAAGAGAGACTCTTTGTTTGGTTAATTTAATGTCAGCTCTCCTAAGCATTCCCATTATGCATATCTTATTCATAAGAGGCTGTGTATCTGATGTTTGTTTTTGCATTTAAAAATTAATAATATATATTATAAATTAATTCTAACTAACTTATAATAGAATAATATTAATGTAAATTATTGAATTTTTTATGTCTAATTTTAATAAGTCCTCATTTAGTTATAATGATTTGATTGAATGTGCTGAAGGTAAACTATTTGGTCCTGGGAATGCTAAGTTACCAATGCCACCAATGTTAATGTTTGATAAAATATCACACATAAGTCAAGAGGGTGGAATTTTTTCAAAAGGGCAGATAGTAGCTGAGATGGAAATAAAAGACGATTTATGGTTTTTTGATTGTCATTTTCAAAATGATCCTGTTATGCCAGGATGTTTGGGTCTTGATGCACTATGGCAGTTGTTGGGATTTTATTTAGGTTGGCTTGGAAGGCCAGGAAAAGGAAGAGCATTAGGAGTGGGTGAAGTAAAATTTTTTGGAATGATTGATACTTCTATTCAACGTATAGAATATAAAGTTAATATTAAAAAGTTAGTTACAAGAAACCTAACTTTAGGTGTAGCCGATGGAGAACTCTATGCTGATAGTGAAAAAGTTTATTCTGCAGAGGGGCTTAAAGTTGGTCTATTTGAAAATTAAAGGGAGATAAGTTTTGCGCAGAGTTGTGGTAACTGGGATGGGGATTATCTCCAGTATAGGTAATAACGTTGACGATGTTAGGGGATCTCTTTTTGAATGCAAACCTGGTATCACAAAAGCTGTTGAGTATGGGAGTTATGGGTTTAAATCACAAGTATATGGTAACCCAACAATTGAATTAGAAAAATACATTGATAGAAGGAAGCTTCGATTTTTGGCTGACGGATCCGCATGGGCATATATATCAGCCGAGCAGGCCATAGCAGATGCTGGACTCTCAGAAAAGGAAGTTTCAAATGAAAGAACCGGACTGATAGTTGGGACTGGTGGACCATCAACCAGAGCAATAGTCAAGGCTGCTGATCAAACAAGGGAGCGGGGAGCAAAACATGTAGGACCATTTGTTGTGCCAAAAGCAATGTGTTCAATGGCTTCTGCAACGTTATCAACATATTTAGGAATTAAAGGTGTTAACTATTCTATTTCATCAGCCTGTGCAACTTCAAATAATTGTATAGGAAGCTCATATGAACTCATTAAGTGGGGAAGTCAGGACGTAATGATTGCGGGTGGAGGAGAAGAACTCGATTGGACTCTATCTGTTACATTTGATGCGATGGGTGCGATGTCATCAAATTTTAATGACGAACCGCATAGGGCTAGTCGAGCTTATGATTTAAACCGGGATGGATTTGTAATTGCTGGTGGTGCTGGTATTCTAATTTTAGAAGAATTTGAACACGCAAAAGCACGTGGAGCAAAGATATATGCAGAAATAGTTGGTTATGGTTCTACATCAGATGGTAATGATATGGTATTGCTATCTGGAGAAGGCGCAGAAAGGGCGATGAAATTAGCAACTTCAGGTGTGAAAGAAAATATTGACTATATTAACCCACATGCAACATCAACGCCTCAAGGGGATATCATTGAGGCTAATGCGATTAAGAATTTCTTTGGCAAAAATGTTCCTATAATATCTGCAACAAAATCTTTGAGCGGGCATTCATTAGGCGCAGCTGGTGCTCACGAAGCTATATTCTCTCTCATAATGATGGAGAATAATTTCATTTGCAAATCTGCTAATATTGATGAGTTAGATTCAAATTTTGAAGATATTCCAATAGCCCTTGAAAGACAGGAAAATAAAGAATTAAATTTTGTTATGTCCAATGCTTTCGGCTTTGGTGGAACAAATGCTTGTTTAGTATTTCAGAAAGTTCATTAAATGAATGCCACAAAAATTAGCCCAAATTTAAATTTATCTCTCATGAAGGGAAAGAGGGGTGTTGTAATGGGTGTCGCAAATGATCATTCAATTGCATGGGGTATTGCGAGATCATTATTCGCAGCAGGTGCTGAAATCGCATTTTCATATCAAACAGAAACATTAAAGAAAAGAGTTGAACCACTTGCTAAGGAGTTGGGATCAAATTTAATTCTTCCTTGTGACGTGGAGTCTAGTGAGCAAGTGATTGATTTTTTTTATAAAATTGGTAAAGAATGGGGTCAAATCGATTTTCTTGTTCATGCTATTGCATTCTCAGATAAAAGCCAACTAAAAGGGCATTATTATGAGACAACTAAAGAAAATTTTATAAAAACAATGCTTATATCATGTTATTCACTCACAGAGATAGCAAGAGAAGCGCAAAAAATTATGAATAACAAAGGATCAATTCTAACATTAACATTTGATGGTGCAAATAAAGTAATGCCAAATTATAATGTGATGGGAATTGCAAAAGCGGGATTGGAGTCTTCTGTTAGATATCTTGCCTCAGATTTTGGTGAAAGAGGTATCAGGGTAAATGCAATATCTGCAGGACCTATGAGAACATTAGCAGGTGGGGGTATTGCAGATGCAAGAGCGATGTATAATTTTCAAAAAAGACACTCACCCTTAAGAAGGACCATCACGCTTGATGAAATTGGCGGTGCATCGATATATCTCCTAAGTGACATTTCTTCAGGTGTTACGGGTGAGGTACATTATGTCGATTCTGGTTACAACATCATATCTACACCACGTCCTGATATGCTTCGAGATGAAACAATATACAATAGCCAGGATTAGTTTTAAATTATATTTTAATCCTTTTTCTTTTTCCTACTTTTCTTAGGTTTAACCTCATCATCAGCTGGTGTCTCACCTTTTACTTCAAGACCTGTTTTTTGATCAAGCCCTTTCATTGACAATCTTGCCTTACCTCTGTCGTCGAAACCAATTAGTTTTACATACACTTCTTCGTTTTCGTTAACAACATCTGTCACTTGTGATGTTCTTTCGTTGCTTAGTTGTGAAATATGCACCAATCCGTCTCTAGGACCAAAGAAATTAACAAAAGCTCCAAAATCAACAATCTTAACGATCTTACCTTTATAGATTTCTCCAACTTCTGGTTCATCTACAATCATGTGAATTTTTTCTTTTGCCATTTCAATTGCGTTCTTGTCGGCTGAAGCAATTGTTATAACTCCTGAATCTTCAACACTTATTTTTGCACCTGTTTGTTCAACCATTTCTTTAATAACTTTACCACCTGAACCAATCACATCTCTTATTTTGTCTACATGAATGTTCATGGTAACAATTCTTGGAGCATTATCCGCGACATCATCTCGGGACGTCTTTATAGCTTTTTGCATTTCGGATAGGATATGTTTCCTACCATCTTTAGCTTGATCAAGAGCTTTTTTCATAATTTCTTTTGTAATTCCGGCTATTTTTATATCCATTTGAAGTGTGGTAATACCTTTACTTGTCCCTGCAACCTTGAAGTCCATATCACCCAGATGATCCTCATCTCCAATAATGTCAGATAGCACTGCATATTCTTTTCCCTCTAGAATCAATCCCATCGCAATACCAGCTATTGGCTCTCTTATTGGAACACCTGCATCCATTAGAGATAGAGATGCGCCACATACGCTTGCCATTGAAGAGGAGCCATTTGACTCAGTGATTTCTGATACAATTCTGATGGTATACGGAAAATCTTCTTTGCTTGGAAGTAAAGGGTGAATAGCTCGCCATGCAAGCTTTCCATGACCAATTTCTCTTCTACCTGTTCCACCAATTCTACCAACTTCACCGACAGAATACGGAGGGAAATTGTAATGTAATAGAAAATTTTCTTTTTTAGTACCATCTAGAGAGTCAATATACTGTTCATCTTCAGCTGTTCCAAGTGTTGTTACAACTAGTGCTTGTGTTTCACCTCTGGTAAAAAGTGATGAACCATGTGTTTGGGCGAGAGTGCCAACTTCAACTGATATTGGCCTAATATCTGCTAAACCTCTTCCATCAATTCTTTTTGATTCTTTCAGTATTAGAGTACGAACAATATCACTTTCTATATTTTTGAAGATTTCAGATGCAGCGGTATCATTATAATCCTCACCATACTCTTTTAATAATTCTTCAAATACAAAATCTTTGATTTTTGCAACTTCTGTGTATCTCTCCTGTTTGTCAATGATTTTGAATGCATCCTCTAATTTGATTTTTGCAATTTCTGTTATAAAATTCTCCAATGTTGAGTGATCATGCGACTCAATTTCCATCGGATCTCTAGCGCATTTTCTTGCAAGATTTTTTATTATTTCAATGACGTCTTGCATTGACTCATGAGCAAACATAACCGCATCTAACATTACCTTTTCACTTAACTCTGATGCTTCAGATTCAATCATCAATATTGCATTTTTTGTGCCTGCAACAACAAGTTCAAGGTTTGATTCATCCATTTCAGTAATAGTTGGATTTAATATATATTTATTATCACTATATCCAACTTTTGCTGCACCTATAGGCCCTTTAAATGGAATTCCAGATATAGTCAAAGCAGCTGAACACGCAATCATAGCAACGATATCAGCATCATTTTCATGATCATATGTTAACACTGTAGCAATTACTTGTGTTTCATTTTTAAATTCTTTTACAAAAAGTGGGCGGATAGGTCTATCTATAAGCCTTGAAATTAGGGTTTCTCTTTCTGTAGGGCGTCCTTCTCGTCTGAAATAACCACCAGGTATTTTACCAGATGCATAGGATTTTTCCTGGTAATTTACTGTGAGAGGGAAAAAATCAAGCCCTGGCTTAGGCTTCTTTTCTGCACAAACAGTTGCAATAACTGATGTGCCTCCGTAAGTTACAATAACCGCTCCATCTGCCTGCCTTGCTATTTTTCCTGTCTCGATCTTGAGACTTCTACCACCCCAAGTAATTTCTTCTTTTTGTATATTAAACATTCTTTTCCAATCTATTTTTCTATCTTCTTATTCCCAAGTCTTTGATTATTTCTTTATATTTTGCTTCGTTTTTTAACTTTAAATAGTCTAACTGTTTACGTCTCTGGCTTACGAGTTTTAGTAATCCAGTTCTTGAGTGGTTATCTTTTTTATGAGTTTTAAAGTGTTCTGTTAGGTTAACAATTCGTTCAGTTAATATTGCAATTTGAACTTCAGGTGAACCAGTATCACCGTCAATTCTTGCGTATTTATCAATTAGACCTTTTTTTGTTTCTTTTGTAATCGACATCATATTCTCCTTTATATGTATTCAAATTTATTGCAAATTAAAAACTTTTTGTGGTTGAATTTGTCCATTAGCATATTTGCAAATAGCTATAATTTTTTCTTCACAAGTAGCATAGACTTCACCAGAAAATGGAAATTCACTATCTATAGTTTGATTGATAGACATACCATTTTTTAATTTGCTGGCTTCGTGATTGTTAACTTTAACTGCCAGGATGTCGTCCAGCACAGTCTCAATTGGTTCAACAATCTTAATCAGTTTATCTATATCATGGTTTTGTTGTATAAGTCTATCAATAGATAAAATATTTTCTAAGTTGAAGGGCCCATAAATAGTTCGCTCTATTTTTGTCACATGACAACAGCAATTAAGACTAAGACTCATATCTTTTGATATTGATCTAATATATGTACCTGTTCCACATCTAACAATAAATGAGTATTCAGTTTCGGAGATCTTGTCTATTAATTCGAACTTATCGATGTAGATGATTTTTGATTTTTTTACCATGTCAGGTTTAGCTCCAGCTCTGGCCAGCGCATAAGCACGCACACCATTAATTTTTTTTGCAGAGTAAATTGGCGGGACCTGATTTATATAGCCTGTATAGGTAAGAAGAAATTGAGTAACGTCGTTGATATTTGGTATATTATTTGAGGTTTTAATTATTTTACCCATTGAGTCATCAGAATCAGTGGATACACCAAATTTGATATTAAATTTATATGTCTTGTTTTTCTTATGGATATAGGGAACTGTCTTTGTTGCTTCACCTATTGCTATCGGAAGAACGCCTGTTGCCATTGGGTCAAGTGTACCAGCATGACCAATCTTATGATCTTTAAATATTTTTTTTAAATCTCGTATAATGTCATTTGATGTAATACCCTCAGTTTTGAAAATATTAATCCAACCATTTATTATATTAATCTTATTTCTTGGCATATGAAATTACCAATAAAGAAATTAATTATTTGATGTTTTAGCCAACAAGCGATCAATATTGGATGCATATTCAAAAGATACATCCTCTCTATAGAGGATATAGGGTGTATATTTAAGAGATAAATTAGCTGCTATTTGTCCTCTAATATATTTAGAGTTTCTATTAAGTGCTGTTACAATTTCTTCTGAATTATCACCTCCAAGAGGCATTACATATGCGGTTGCTTGTTTCAAATCTGGACTCAATGTGACTTGAGTGATTGTAATTGATGTGTTTATAAGACTAAGATCGTGAATACTGTCTTTATAAAAAAATTCTACGAGGGACTTTTTTACCAATTCTCCAACTTTGAGTTGTCTTTGGCTGTAAATATTCTTTTGAATTTTGCTCTTAAGCATTTTAAAGGGATCTCTCTATTGTTTCAACCTCATAACATTCTATTATATCACCGGATTTAAGATCTTGATAGTTTTGGAAAGCAATACCGCACTCTTGACCTACCTGGACTTCTTTTACTTCTTCTTGGAATCTTTTTAATGTGGAGAGTTTGCCTTCATGAATTACTATATTGTCACGAATTAATCTCAAATTCTCTTTATTTTTAACTACTCCATCAGTAACGACGCAACCCGCAACTTTACCAACTTTTGATATATAAAACACTTCCTTGACTTCAGCATTTCCTATAACTTTTTCATTGATTGTTGGGTCCAGAAGTCCTGAGAGAGCTAACTTGATATCATCTATAATATTGTAAATAATTGAATATTGCCTAATTTCAATTTCATCTTTTTGAGCTTGTTGTTTGGCATTAGCATTTGGCCTTACATTAAATGCGATCAAAAGTGCACCTGAAGCGGCAGCTAGTGTGACGTCGGTTTCTGATACAGCGCCGACAGCAGCATGAATTAACCTAACAGTTACTTCATCTGAACCAAGTTCATTCAATGCTGAACTAATAGCCTCAATGGAACCCTGAGTATCACCTTTAATTAAAATAGGTAATTCTTTTAGATTTTTCTCTTTTATTTGTCCCATCATATTTTCAAGTGTTAACTTGTTTACCAAGCCAGAAGAGTAATTCTTTGTTTTTCTTTGTCTATATTCTGTAATTTCGCGTGCTCTGGATTCACTATTGACAACAGTAAATTTATCACCTGCCTCTGGTACACCATTTAATCCAAGGATTTCTGTTGGAACTGATGGTAGTGCTTCTTTTATTGGGTGCCCATTGTCATCTGATAATGCTCTTACTTTTCCCCAAGTGGAACCAAGCACAACAATATCTCCAATATTTAATGTTCCCCTTTGTACTAGTACAGTTGCAATAGGACCTTTTCCTTTGTCTAATGATGACTCGATCACGACTCCATCTGCTGTCCTATTCGGATTGGCCTTGAGATCAAGTATTTCTGATTGCAGTAAAATTGTTTCAAGAAGTTTATCTAAATTGATTTTTTTGGTTGCGGAAACTTCAACCTCAAGAATATCCCCACCTAATGACTCAACAATTATTTCATGCGTTAATAATTCATTTCTAACTCTATTTGGATCTGCTCCTTCAAGATCGATCTTATTTATTGCAACTATAATTGGCACATTTGCTTCTTTAGAGTGATTTATTGCTTCGATTGTTTGTGGCATGACGCCATCATTTGCAGCTACAACTATTACAACAATATCTGTGACCTTAGCACCTCTGGATCTCATTGATGTGAATGCTGCGTGACCGGGGGTATCAATAAAAGTGATGGGGTTCGCACCACTTGTTCGTAGTTGATATGCCCCAATGTGTTGAGTAATCCCACCTGCTTCATTGGATACTACGCTTGTTTCTCTCAGGGCATCAAGGAGACTAGTTTTACCGTGATCAACATGTCCCATAATTGTTACTACGGGTGGTCTTAAAACTAAATTTTCTTCGTTATCTTCAATCCCTTCAAGTCCTTCTTCCACATCAGCTTCTGACACTCTTTTTACTGTGTGGCCTAATTCTTCTGCTATTAACTGGGCGGTATCCGCATCAATGATATCTGTTATTTTACTCATTTGCCCTTGTTTCATGAGTAGTTTAATTACATCAACGGCTCTCTCGGCCATTCTATTTGCTAATTCTTGGATTGTGATTGCTTCAGGAAGTATAATTTCACGGCTAATTTTTTGTGTTTGCATTGGAGTTGAGTGTTGTCTTCTCTCTCTTTCACGTCTTCTTCTGATAGATGCCAACGATCTTTGTCGGGGGGTATCATCTAAAGCAGTTGTAACTGAAAGTTTTGTTTGCCGTCTTTCTTCTTGGCTTCTGAACCTTGTAAATTTATTCGGAGCCTTTTTATCTTCTACATCTTCTTCTAATTCATTCAATATTTCTGTATCATCCGTATCTGATGCTTTTTTAATTTTTTTATTATTTTCATTTTCTTGTAATAGAAATAGCTCATCTTGAGAGAGTTGTTCTTTTATTTTTGCATCGGATTTTATTTCAGGATTTGTCTCAGTTCTAACTTTCTCTTTATCAAATTTGATATAATTGTCTGGCTTTGAAACTGAAGGATTACTTTTTGCATCAAGTATTGCTTGATTTCTGGCATCTATTTCTTGATTTGTAAGATCTTTATTATCAAATTTGTTAGATTTTATATTTTCAATATTTCTATTGATTCTTTTTCTCTTTGTTTCCACAACAACAGAATTTGAACGATTAGTGTTAAATCCTGACCTAATTTGAGATGGATTAATCCCTGACTTGAGGCTTAAGGTCTTTTTTGCAGTTTTTTCTACAGGATCTTTTTTGTTTTTATCTTCTGTCATCTAACAAACCAAGTTACATTATTTACTTAAGTATTCTAGCATTTGCAAGTTTCTCAGATATATCAACTTTTTTCTCTTCAGAGACACTTTCTGGTAAATTTGCTTCAATTTCTTCAGATAAGTCTTCATTTTCAATCCAGCCAAGTTTTAATCTTGAGTCAAGAATCATCTTTTCTACTTGATCACGATTCAAATCAAAACTTGAAAATAGGCCGTCTTGTTTTTTGCTACCTAATTCAGTTTTTTCAATCCAACCATATAATTCATCTGTTGAGAATCCTGCAAAATCGTCTAATGATTTAATATTGTTTTCACCAAGTACTACAAGCATGTTTGCAGTCATTCCCTCAATCTGGACTAATTCATCACTAACGCCAAGATCTTTTCTTCTTTGTTCTTGCTTCTGTATTTCTTGTTCCATAAAAGTTTTTGCACGGGATTGTATTTCGATAGCCGTATCTTCATCAAAGCCTTCAATTGATGAAATTTCTGACGTTTCAACATATACCAAATCTTCTACAGACATGAAGCCTTCTGAAACTAATAATTGTGCGATTACTTCGTCAACATCAAGCGCTTCTATGAATATTTGACTTTTTTCTTTAAACTCATTCTGTCTTCTTTCAGACTCTTCAGCTTCTGTTAATATATCAATATCCCATTTTGTTAGTTGGCTAGCCAATCTAACATTTTGACCTCTTCTACCAATTGCAAGTGATAGGTGATCATCAGGAACAATAACTTCTATCCTCTCAATATCTTCATCTAAAACAACTTTTGTTGCTTCTGCGGGAGCAAGAGAACTAATTACAAAGGATGCAACATCAGGGTTCCATTTTATGATATCTATTTTTTCTCCTTGCAACTCATTCACAACAGATTGAACTCTACTTCCTCTCATTCCAACACAAGCCCCAACAGGGTCGATTGAATTATCTGAGGTATAAACTGCAATTTTTGCACGGCTACCAGGGTCTCGTGCAACAGAAATAATTTCTACAATACCATCATAGATTTCAGGAACCTCTTGCATGAATAATTTTGCCATAAATTGATTATTTGTTCGCGAGAGGAATATTTGTGGTCCTCGCAATTCTCTCCTAACATCTAGAATATATGCCAATACTCTGTCACCGCTTCGATAGGATTCTCTTGGAATTAATTCATCTCTTCTGATGACTGCCTCGTTTCTTCCTAAATCAACAATAACATTCCCATATTCAACCCTTTTTACAATTCCTGAGATAACTTCGCCTATTTTGTCTTTGAACTCTTCGAATTGTCTATCTCTCTCTGCATCACGTACTTTTTGGAATATTACTTGTTTAGCGCTTTGGGCTGCAATTCTTCCAAATTCAATTGGAGGGAGTTCTTCAGAAATAAAATCACCAATTTGTGCTTCTTTATTTTTCTTTTTTGCAGAGGCTAGGTCAATTTCAACTGCCTCATTCTCAACCACCTCAACCACTTCAAGTAGTCTTGCGAGATTGGTTTGCCCAGTTCTTGGATCAATTTCTGCCTTAATTTCATTTTCACTGCCATATCTTGTTTTTGCCGCTTTTTGAATTGCGTCTTCCATTGCTGAAATAACAATTGATTTATCAATAGCTTTATCTCGTGCAACAGCATCAGCTATTTGCAATAATTCTAAGCGATTAGCACTTACACCTGTTTCTGACATTTCAATTCTCCGTTATAGGTCATTTCTTTTTAGTAATTTCTCACTAAAGACAAGTTTTGCTTTAGATATATTCATTAATGAAATAGTAATTTCGTCATCGTAATTATTTTCATTCTTATATAATCTTAGAGTTAGTGTATCTCCTTGTAGACCGCTAATTTCTCCTTTAATATTTTTCCTATTGGCTGTCTTTTCTTTTAATTCTATTTTAATCTCATTACCAATATTATCTTTAAAATCTTTTGCTCTGACTAGAATTCTATCTATGCCTGGCGAAGATACTTCTATACGGTAGCTCTCAGGTAGCAAATTATCATTTTCAAGAATTTGAATCATCTCTTTTGTTAGTTTTGAACAATCACTGATAGTTAGTTGTCCAGTGACTTTTTCAATAAAAACTTGTAATACTTGCTCATAAATATTTTTTTTTAATTGCACTAAAAGAAAATCACTATTTTCTAATATTGGTTCAATCAATGAAGAGATTATAGACTCTTCCATTGTTTCGTTATGTATTCTGTAGTGTTTCATTTATCAAATTAAAAATATCTATTCAAAAATGCAAAAAAAAAGGCTTTCTCGAAAGCCTAATTGTTTTGAATTTCAGGATTAGCTCTAAGTATATACCGTTAATTTATTATTTTACAAGTTAATTTTTTCGAAAGTTAGATATACTGGACGTCTCCCATTCTTGATTGCCTTCCTTTCGTACTTTGTTTCTGGAAATTCGTACGGTTTTGAATAAAAGTGATCTGTGTTTTCACACAACCATTCAAATTGGTCGTTTATATTTATATTAAGTAGAATTGAATGTAGATAATCCTTGTGATCAGTTGCCAATACAAGCCTACCTTTATTCTTAAGGACATAATGAATCTTCTTAAGATTATTTTGGCTGATAAATCTTCTTTTGTGATGTCTTTTTTTAGGCCACGGATCTGGGAAGAGAATGAATATTGACGATAATATTTCATTAGGCAAATTATCAATTATATCAATAACATTGTCATCGTGTATTCTTATGTTGTTTATTTTCTGCCGCTCTATTTCTCTGAGGGTATTTATTACGCCACTTCTGAAAGGTTCAGCTCCAAGAAATAACTTATTTGGATGGTTTAATGCTTGCCTGATTAAGTGTTCACCATAGCCGAAGCCAACTTCTAGTTCAATATCATTATATTGATTAAGGTTTATAGAATTAATATCAAGTTTGTATTTTGGAAATATTTCTTTATAAATTTGCTGGTTTTTTTGACTAGACGCACGGCTTTTTTTTCTGCCATGTAGTTTTTCAGTTCGAATACTATTTCGATTCATGTTCTACGAAAATTCTGATAACAATTTATCTGCAAGATCAAGTTTTTCCCACGAAAATGATCCATCAATTTGTGGTAATCTACCAAAATGTCCATAACAACTTGTTTTAGTATAAATTGGTTTTAGAAGATCAAGGTGATTTAATATTCCTTTTGGTGATAGATCTAAAATATCTAAAATGAAAGCTGCTAATATCTTTTGATCAATTTTTGAATCTTTATCTAGTTTAATGTAAAATGAAAGCGGATATGAAACACCAATAGCATAGGAAATCTGTATAAGACATTTTTTTGCAAGTTTTGCATGAACTATATTTTTAGCAATATATCTTGCCATATATGCAGCAGACCTATCAACTTTTGTTGGATCTTTACCAGAAAAGGCTCCACCACCATGTGGAGCAGCACCTCCGTACGTATCTACAATAATCTTTCGACCAGTTAATCCTGCATCACCATCTGGACCACCTACTACAAATTTACCAGTTGGATTTACTAAAAAATCTTCATCTTTGCACATCCATCCATCTGGCATTGTAGATAAAACTACTTCTTTGATTATATCTTTAACTTTTGAAGGACTAACATCTTCACTATGTTGATTAGATACTAGTATTTTTTTAGCACCGACAGGATATCCGTTTTTATATTCTAGCGTAACTTGACTTTTAGCATCAGGGCCAAGGAATTCTTGGTATTGTAATTTTCTTTCTTCAGATAATTTTAGCAAGATTTGATTAGAATAGTAGAGTGTTGCAGGCATGTAATTTTCGGTTTCATTAGTAGCATAACCAAACATAATACCTTGGTCACCTGCACCAAGATCCTTATTGACAGTTTCATCAACTCCTTGTGCAATATCAGGAGATTGCCCATGGATTTTATTGATTATTTCCAAATTTTCCCAGTGAAAATTTTTTTGCTCATATCCAATATCCCTGACGCATTTCCGTACTATTTTATCTACGTCTATGAGTGAATTAAAATCTGTAATACTTGTTTCACCAGATAGTATAACTAGATTTGATGTGACCATAGTTTCAATACCTGATCTAACATTTTTATCTATATTAATTAGTGCATCAAGTATTCTATCAGATATTTGATCTGCTATTTTATCTGGGTGCCCTTCGGCAACTGCCTCGCTTGTAAATATATAAGAATTATTTGACATTTGGCTTTGTGCTTACTGTATTTCTACTCAATTGGTTGTTGGAATAATATATAAGCATAAAGCTAAATAACAAAATACAAAAAAATGGAATATTGCCGTATTTTGAATAAAAAGTTTGTCCAATCCTTGATGGAAGCAATATGCTTTTATGGAATTCTGTATTTAATTTAGATTTTAGTATTTCTTTACCAAAAGGATTAATTATTCCGCTAATGCCATTATTGGCCACTCTAACAAGAGGCATGCCCAACTCAACAGGTCTAATTTTTGACATATTAAAATGTTGATATGGACCTGAACTATTTCCAAACCACGCATCATTAGTAATGTTTAATAAGAAACTTTTCTCTCTATCTCCATCCTGAATTTTATTAGAAAAAACTATTTCATAACATATATAAACGATGGGATTATTTTTTAGCGTATTGAGTATCTCTATACTCTTTGAACCAGGTGTAAAATTTCCTGCTAATGAACTGATATTAAGAAAACTTAATTTTCTAAATAATTTACCAAATGGGATGTACTCTCCAAATGGAACAAGGATATTCTTGTCATATTTGCCTATTATTATATTGTTATAATCGATAATAAAAAAACTATTAAAAATATTTTTATCCTCTCTTCTCAGAGAGCCAAGCATTAGATAATCATTTTTAGAAAAGTTTTTTGTGACCTCATAAGTTAGAAGAGGATTCTCATCAATTAGAGCTGCAATAGCAGTTTCTGGCCAAATAAAGTATCGATTTGATGTTGTATCTTTTCTTGGTATATTTGATATCTTTATTGTGGGGTTAATTAGCTTATTTTTATTAGATTGAAATGATTTAGGATCCCATTTTTCTTTTTGATTTATGTTTGGTTGAATAAGAATAATTTCAGTATTTTCTCTATTATCACTGTCTAAACTTAATTTTTTTTCTCCATAAATAAAAATTGCAAAAAGGAATATTACAAAAAATAGAAGTGATTTAGATTTATAATTTTTATTTTTCTCAGTGAAATATAAAATTGGAAATGCGAAAATAATTACACTAATTGTGTTTAATGAAACTTCTCCAAAAATAGATGTAATTTGTAGGATTTGGTTGATTTCGATAATAGAGTGACCTATTTGTGCCCATGGGAAAAAAGTAATTTTTATCCTTATGTACTCAACAAGTGTCCAAATAATTGCTACCAAAAAAATTCTTGTTATATTTTGAGGATAATATATTGAAAAAATTATAGTCATAATCCCATAAAATATTCCAAGAATAAATGGGATAAGGAATATGCCAGGTATAAGGAATAACATATATTTTTCAATATCGTATAATAATGAAATATTAATCCAATAAAGACAGGTCAGAAAAAAACCATAACCAAAAGACAAACCAAAAAGAAATGAATGCATGAGGAATTTTTTTCTAGAGTAAAGTGATTTTTTCAAAAAGAAAAAATCAAAGTTAAGTATATAGAATGGAATTGTTATAAATAAGATAAAAATAAAATTTAGGGGTGCGAAAGATAATGCCGACAAACTGCCTAAAAATAAGTTTAAGAGGCATCGTTTGTTAAATGAAAGACCAGAAATATTCTTTTGAATTACTTGCATCCTGTAGATTAAGATTTCACATTAATAATTATAAGATTTCATATGGATCATTATAACCTAATTTACTCATAATATGCCGTTCCAAATTTTCCATTGTATCTGCATTTTTGTCATTGTCATGATCAAATCCATATAAATGTAATGTGCCATGTACAACAAGATGTGAGATATGTTCTTCAAATTTTTTATTCAAATTTATTAATTCATTTTGGATATACTCATAAGATAAAATAATGTCACCTAAATGTGGTTTTTCAGATGGGAAAGACAAAACATTGGTGGGCTTATTAATTGATCTATATTGATGATTAAGCTGTTCTACCTGATTGTTTGAGGCAAGTAATACACTAATCTCCCTATAACCTTTTATACCAACGTAAGATACAGTTTGCTTAATAGCTGTTTTAATTAATTTTTTTAATCCAGGATGCTTATTCCAATCGCTAAAATTAATTAGTATATCAGTGAGTAATTCATTTTTTAAAGGCATCGCTGTATGCATTTATAATCTTGGCTACCAATGTATGCCGCACAACATCAGTTGAGTTAAAATATACTTGTTCAATTTCCTCTATATTTTTTGTAACAGCAAGCGCATCGAGTAAACCAGATTGGATATTACTTGGTAAATCAATTTGGCTTGGATCTCCTGTGATAACCATTTTACTATTAATACCAAGTCGGGTTAAAAACATTTTCATTTGAACTGTATTACAATTTTGTGCTTCATCAAGTATCACAAATGCATTTTCAAGGGTTCTCCCTCTCATGAATGCAAGAGGAGCTATTTCAATAGTGTTATTCTCCAGGCCTTTTTCAACTTTATTTGCCGGCAAACAATCATATAATGCATCATATAGAGGCCTAAGATACGGGTCAATTTTCTCTTTAAGGTCACCAGGTAAAAACCCAAGTTTCTCGCCAGCTTCAACAGCGGGGCGAGACAAAATTATGCGGTCTATCAATTTATTTTCTAAAAAATAAGCTGCAGCTGCAACGGCGATATATGTCTTTCCAGTACCAGCAGGACCAACTCCAAATGTGAGTGGGTTATTAAAAATTGAATCTACATAAATATTTTGATTTTGAGATCTTGGTATTATTGTTTTGATCTTAGTTTTGATAATAGTATTTTCCATATTTAATAAACTGTCTTGATTGTTTTTAACTCTGATGGATCCCATCACTTCTTCTGCACTATTATTTATTCCCAATGTATCTCTATTTATGATATCTAGTATAACATCTTTCGCTATCTTTATTGATTGGTTTTCTCCATTAATTTGGATTGAGTTTCCATGTGGAATAATTTCAACTGGAATCTTACCCTCAATCAACCTTAGGTTCTCATCATTTTTACCAAAAACATTTAAAAGTTTTTTTGAGTCATTAATAGTTATGCTGATACAGGACTCAGAAATAAATATCACAGATACATTGTCTAGCTTATCGACTATACTCAACCAATTCTCCACTTAAGTTATTAACTTTTATTGTATCTATTTTTACATCTATAAAATCACCAATTTTCCTTTTATTTTCTATATTTTTAAAAAAAACTGATTGCATATATGGCGTTTTACCAACGAATTGGTTAATTTCCCTTCCTTTTCTCTCAATTAAGATACTTACAATTTTTCCTTTACTTTGATTATTAAATTCAAGTTGTTGTTGCTTAAGTATATCCTGAAGTAGTTTTAATCTCTCAGATTTTATATTCTGTGGTATTTGTTTTTCATAATCAGCAGATGGTGTTCCTGGCCTAGGTGAATAATTGAATGAATATGCTTGTGCATACTTTATTTTTTTAACTAAATCGATTGTTAACTCAAAGTCTTTATCAGTTTCACCTGGAAATCCTGTAATGAAGTCACTTGATAATGCGATGTCATTTCGAGCTTTCCGGATCTTTTCAATTATTTCTATATATTCCTCACAGGTGTGTTTTCTATTCATAAGTTTTAATATTCTATTAGACCCTGATTGAATCGGTAAATGAATATAAGGCATAAGCTTTTTTATATCTCTATGCGCATCAATTAATTCTTGGTTTACATCAATGGGATGATTTGTTGTGTATCTAATTCTTTCTAAACCAGCTAGCTTAGATAATTCATATATTAGGTCAGCAAGATTTGAAATTCCGCCATTGAGCCCTTCCCCATGATAGGCATTTACATTTTGACCTAGCAAGGTTATTTCTGAAACTCCTTGGCTTAGTAGTTGTTTAGTCTCTTCAACTAGTTCTTTTGTAGTTCTGGAATATTCAGCCCCGCGTGTGTATGGGACAACACAAAAGGTACAAAATTTATCACACCCTTCTTGAATTGTTAAAAATGCAGAAGGTTTTTTTTCAGATCTAACTCGCTTTTTTAACAGATTAAATTTATTTTCAATTGGAAAATCTGTTTCAACATACTTTATCTTCTTATTTAATTTTGAGACAAGTTCAGGAATCTTATGATATGTTTGTGGACCAATAACTAAATCAACCTCTGGCATTCTTTGAATAATTTGCTTATCCTCAGCTTGAGCTACACAACCTGCTACAATAATTTTTTTTTCTTTTCTTATTTTTTTTAATCTTCCAATATCTGAGTATAATTTTTCAGCAGCTTTTTCTCGAATATGACAAGTGTTAAAAATAATTAAATCACTTTCATTTAGATTATTAGTTTGTTTATAACCATTCTCAGATAATGACTCCATAATTCTCTCTGAGTCATATATATTCATCTGACAACCATAAGTTTTTAAAAATACTTTCTTCATTGTTTATTTTAGACACCTCTATTCAATGATTTCTGAAATCCCAAGCGAACAAGGTTTTCACATTCTTTTGCAATTTCTTTTCTAGTTTTATTTTCTGAGATGTCAATTTTATTATGAAAAGTTACTTCAATATCAAAAATACCTGCCTTAATAATACCGTACAAGTGTGATAATAAATCCATATCACCATACCATGCAATTAATTGACGGTGAGTTCTTCCCATCGCCAGACCATTATATTTTTTGTATGCGATTGAGATGGGTTGTATTTTTATTTCTGATCCTCTGATCTTCTCGCAAATCATGAATATTGATGATTTAAATGGAAGTATCTTATTTCCATCTGTGGAAGTTCCCTCGGGAAAAATAGTTACATTTTCATGATTTAATAATCTATTTTTTATTATATCGGATGTTTCTGTTAATTTTTTTGGATTATTTCTATCAATAAATATAGTTTTTTGCAGTTTTGCCAAATAACTGACGAATATCCACTTTGAAACATCATTCTTTGCAACAAATGATGTGGGAATTATTGAACTTATTATAAATATGTCTATCCATGAGGCATGGTTTGATATGATAAGGGAGGCATTAATAGATGGTGTTCCAATTATTTTTATTTTTATACCAAGCAATTTTAATGCAGCCCTGTGATAAAACATTGGCACTACATATGATGATGACAGATTAAGTAATCTAATAACAGATTGTATAGGAAGTAAAATTGTAGTTAGCAGAATTAATAAAATTATTATGATTAGAGATCTGATTAATTTCATATTTAGCTATTTTTATCATCTGATTTTTTTACTGCATAAATTTCAAGCCGGTGATTGATAATATTATAGCCTAGTTTATCAGCTATCCGTTCCTGTAGCTTTTCAATTTCTTCATCATGAAATTCTATTACACTACCCGTTTTGATATCAATTAGGTGATCGTGGTGATTGGCTGGTATAGTTTCATATCGAGATTTCCCGTCTTTAAACTCATGTTTCTCAAGTATCCCATTATCATTAAATAATTTCAGGGTTCGATATACCGTAGCTAGTGAAATATTTTTATTGATTTTACTCGTTCTCCTGTATAACTCTTCAGCATCTGGGTGGTCATCTGATGCAGATAGCACGCGAGCAATAATCTTTCTTTGCTCTGTCATACGTAATCCAAATTGGATACATTTTTTTTCAATACTGTTATCCATATCTGCAGAGTTTATTGTTAATTTGAATTTTTAATATAACACTAAAATTATTTATTTACTAATCTATA
This sequence comes from uncultured Alphaproteobacteria bacterium, assembly GCA_938074435.1. Taxonomy (GTDB): domain Bacteria; phylum Pseudomonadota; class Alphaproteobacteria; order Rhizobiales; family TMED25; genus TMED25. The sequence continues at coordinate 9,722 of CALJEH010000043.1, read as the reverse complement.
AACTATAGCATCTATATTCTCATTTGATATTTTGTAGTAACCAATCCTTCTACTAACAGCTCTGAAGCCATATTTTTTATATAAGTTTATCGCTTGGCTATTAGTTTCAGCAACTTCTAAAAAGAACTCTTTGATTTGTAGAGCTGATAGTGCAATAATTGTCTTATACAAAAGCAAATTAGCAAATCCTTTTCTCCTATGCCCTATATCAACAACAATCATATATATATCACAAGTATCTTTAGCTTTTTTCCCAGTTATGAAACCTACAATTTCTTCAACTAGAGAGAGGACATAAACAAAAGAATTATCATCACTGATTAAATTTTTATAATAATCTGGTTCCCAGTTTTGATGATACCCTCTACTCATAATTTCTGAAATTTGTTGGGCATCGTCAATTCTTGCTTCTCTGAAATTTAGGAGAGAATTATTCATAGATTTTTTTCTTTTTGTATTTTTTTACATTTGGATCTCTTACATAGACCGGTTGAACTAATTGTTGCTGAGTATTTGTGATACTCTGTAGTTCTGATAAATTTTTTTCATCAATAATATAATTAGATTCTAATTTTTCTAAATTTACATTTTTTTTGATTGCATGTTTTAATAGTTCGTTGCTTGTATCAATTACATTTGGATTATCTCGCTGTATTTGATCAAACACCTCATTAACATTTAGAATATCGGGATTTTTTTCTTTGCTTCCAGATATACTAAAATTTTGACAATAAAAATCTCCATTATTTGATGGTACTAATATCATTATATAAGAGTTATAGAAGTTATTTTTATTATACGTTCTAGAAATTAATTCATGTTGTGTTATTCCGAAAGCGGGTATATTTCTTGAGATAGAAATCCCTTTAGTAATGGCAATACCAGTTCTGATATTTGTATAATTCCCTGGTCCAACAACTGTAAAAACATTATCTAATTGTGTATATTCTAAATTATTATCCAATAATAATTTCTCAATTTTAGGTACAATCAAATCGCTTGCATATTTTGAGTCATTTGTTTCAATTTTTAAGGAATAGACTAACCCTTTATCATTTATCAAAGCAACCATTAAGTTGTTTGAAACAACATCGATAAAGAGGCTTATCATCTTGTTTTATATAGCCTGGACTTCCATAACTTCAGGAACATAATGTTTTAGAAGATTTTCTATTCCATTTTTCAGCGTCATTGTTGAGCTTGGACAACCCGCACATGCACCTTGCAGGTTAAGATAGACTATGCCTGATTTGAATCCTTGAAATGTTATATCACCGCCATCATGTGCAACAGCAGGCCTCACTCTTGTCTCAATAAGTTCTTTTATTTTACCAACAGTTTCAGTATCAGCTGGATCAAAAAATTCGTCCATTTTAGATACATTATCTGCAATCAATAATGGTTGTCCTGATATGAAGTGATCCATTATTTCGCCAAGAATAATGGGTTTTAATTGAGGCCACTCGAACTTAGTTTTTGTAACAGTTATAAAATCGTCCGAAAAAAAAACTCCTGAGATACCATCGATGGAGAATATCTTTTCTGCAAGTGGTGACTCTTGGGCTTGAATGGCGTTTGTGTATTCCTTCGTCGATCCAGGTAAAACCTCACATCCAGGTATAAATTTTAATGTATTTGGGTTTGGTGTAGATACAGTTTCTATAAACATATTAACATTTCCTCGTTAAGTCTAATTTAGATATTCATTCAAAACATTTCAAGTATGTCACACTTTTTCAAGTGTTTCTCTAATTTATTGTTAATTCTAAAATATCTTTTTCAGTTAGTTGCCCAGGAATGATAGTGATAGGGATTGGGAAGTTACCTGCTTTTGACCCAATAAATTGACTGACCAATGGACCAGGATTTCCACTATCACTCGCTGCAGCCAGCACAAGTAAAGATATTGATCCGTCCTCATTAATAAAATTAATTATTTCAGTTGATGGTGAACCAAACCTTATTACTAACTCAGATACAAGTCCTGTTTCTAGATTTACTTTTTCAGAATATTCATTGAGTACTTCCCTTGCCTTTTCTTCAGCCTCTTGCCTCATAATACCCTCTACACCGTAGATATTTTTAAAATCTGAGGGGTTAATTATTCTCAGTAGTGTAAGCCTTCCATTAGTTTGTATTGCCCTTCTTGAAGCATAACTAATTGCCCTATGGCATTCAGATGTATCATCTACAACAACCAAGAATTTTCTAATATTTTTTGACATGTTTATAAAATAAATAAAGTAAATATAATATATATTATACGCTCTATTTTAGCTTAAACCTATTATTTTTTTTGTTTCTACTAAAACCGGCTCAGAGATTTCACGGGCTTTTGATGCACCATTATTTAGAATATTATTGATGTAAGATTTATCACTCATAATTTTTTTCATTTCATTTCCAATAGGACAAATTCTTTCAACAAGTAGTTCTGTTAAGCTAGTTTTAAGATGAGAAAATTGCTTACCACTAAAATCTTCTATTATCTTTTTTGGAGACTCACCAAGGACCCCAGCATATATAGAAAGAAGATTTTTTAACTCAGGTCGATCGTTAACCAACTCATAGTTATCAGGTATGCTATCCGAGTCTGTTTTTGCTTTTTTTATTTTATTCGCGATAAGGTCTGCTTCATCAAGTATGTTAATTCTAGTCATATCTGATATTTCTGAGCTAGACATTTTTTTATGACCATCTCTTAATGACATAACTCTTGGCACAGGACCGCTTATCAAAGGCTCTGGTAGGATAAAAAATTCATCTTTGTTATAGAGCTGTTGTATTCTATCTTTAAAATCTATATTGAATTTTTGAGCAATATCTCTTGACAATTCTATATGCTGTTTTTGATCTTCTCCAACAGGTACATGTGTAGCCTTGTAAGCTAAAATATCAGCTGCCATGAGTATTGGATAAGTATATAGTCCCACAGACATATTCTCTTTATTTTTACCAGCTTTCTCTTTAAATTGGGTCATTCTGTTCAGCCAGCCAACTCTTGCAACACAATTTAGCAACCAAGATAGCTCTGCATGTTCTTTTACTTTGCTTTGATTGAAAATTATACTTTTTTCAGGATCGAGACCAGACGCAATGAAGCCAGCTGTAATTTCATAAATATTTTTTTGCAATTTTGATGGATCTTGCCAAACAGTAATTGAATGTAGATCAACAACACAATAGATGCATTCAGCATTATTTTGTAGCTTTACAAAATTTACTATCGCACCCAAATAATTACCTAGATGTAAATTACCTGATGGCTGTATACCAGAAAAAACTCTCATAATTCAAAAACTATCCTTCGAGTATTTTGTTTAATTCTATTAATTTGAGTTGAACACACAATATACCATAAAATATTATTCCAATTACTACATATATTATAAGTGTTAAAAAATTAACAATCTCTGAAATAGAATTTATTGATAAAAAAGTAAAATTTTTGAGACCATATAATAATATTATCATTAAAAGGGAAGCCACTACTATTTTGAGTAGTTGGATTAGAGCAGACTTTTTAACAAAATAAATTTTTTGCTTAATTGACTCATTGATTAGTAAAGATAAATTTATCCAAGCAGATATTGAGGTTCCTATAGCAATACCCATATAGCCAATATTCCTAAATAAAATGATTGATATGAGCGCATTCAGAATCATGCTATAAATGGCATATTCTAGAGGTTTTTTTGTATTTTCACGAGCAAAAAAAAGTGTTTGAAAAATTTTTATAGATATAAAAGCAGGAAGTCCAGCTGCAAAAATTATTAATGCTCTGGATGTTTTCAAGCTGTCTTCGCTGGTGAAAAAACCTCTCTCAAATAAAACAGAAATTATATCATATGATAAAAACATAAGACCAAATGATGCCGGTATTGCTAATATCAATGCCAAATTTATAGATTTATCTTGGAGAGTAACAATATTATTTTTTGTTTCATTTTTAATCGCAATTGATAATTGAGGTAAAAGTACTATACCGATTGAAATTCCAATGAGTGCAAGTGGAAGCTGATAAATTCTATCAGCGTAATATAAATACGAAACTGCACTATCTTGGAATGATGCTATTATAGTTCCAATAAGTATATTGATTTGTATTACTCCACCTGCAACAATTGCTGGGAAGCATAAATGCAAAAAGTCTTTTATACTTTTGGATATATTTGGAATTCTGATATTAGGGATGTATCCGTTTTTGTAACAGCCGTATAAACATAATAATAATTGTATCAAACCTGATAACGAAAAACTTAAAGTCAAATAAAAAACAGACTGTTCTGAATTTGGAGCATCTAGATTAATTAAAATTAGAAGTGTGACTATCATGGATAAATTAAGGAAAATTGGCATTGAAGCCGCAAGAGTAAATTTTCCATTAGAGTTCAAAACACCACAGAGAAGTGAAACAAGAGATATAAAAAATAAGTATGGGAAAGATATTCTGGCAAGTTGAATAATTAAGTCAAATTTTTCTTTATCTTCTATAAATCCAGGTGCCAAAAAATAAACAAAGAATGGCATGAATAATTCAAATATACATACGATTATTATCAATATCCAGAATATGAAATTAAAGATTTCTTTAAAAAATATTTTTTTATCATCATTTGTTATTTTTTTTGAAAACAGAGGGATGAAAGATATATTGAGGGTGCCTTCAGCAAGAACTCTTCTGAAGATGTTTGGAAATCTCATTGCAACAAAGAAAACGTCTGCAATTCCTCCAGCCCCAAGAGATGCAGCGATGAGAATATCTCTAAAGAAACCAAGCACTCTACTAACAAGTGTCATACCGGATATTTTTATTAAAGGCTTGATAATTTTCATGAGTTCATTTAATTCTCTTTTAGAGAGCTCAGTATTAAATCTTTAATGCGATTAAGTTTTTCTTCGCTATCAATTTTTTCCCCAAATAAATTTGTTATGTAAAAAATATCATTAGCTCTCTCTCCAAATGTCACAATATGTGCAGACTTAATATTAATATTGGTTTCCTTTAATATGTTGGTAATTTGATATAGTAAACCAGCCTTATCTCTTGCCTCAATCTCTACAACGGTTGAGTTATGTGACAATTCGTTTGTAATATTAATCTTATTTCTAACTTTGAATGTTTTTTCATGCTGAACATTCTTACTCTTTTTTGATAATTCTACGTCCAAAGATAGCAATCCTCCTAAGCTATCTTTTATAATTTGAGATATTTTATTTATTCTTCTGTCCTCATCTTGATCATTGAAATCTCTGCTTACTGATATTGTATCAATTGCAATTCCATCTACTGTGGTTTCAATTTGGGCATCTACTATATTGGCATCCAAAAGTAAGCATGCTCCTGCTAATGTAGCTAAAAGATTTGGATAATCTGGACCAATAAGTGTGATTAATGTTGTGTTGTTTTCCTCATTCTTAGAACCAAATATTTCGAGAGTAATATCTGAAGAATCCTTATCTTTGAGTATTTGGGCATGCCTTATTTGGTCTTCAAGTGAAGTAGTTATCCAGTATGTATCACTAAATCGGGCCAAATAGGATTTTATGAGACTCTTTGGCCAATCACTTGCATGTTCTATAAATTTATCTTTTGCATCAGACTTGGTGGTGTTACTTTTTTGGGCACTTTTATTTTCGCCACTAAAATAATCGGTTGTTTGTAGATATAGAGTTTTTAATAATCCACTTTTCCAAGCATTCCATATGTTAGGACCCACTGACATAATATCAGCTACTGTCAACGCTAGTAGATTATCGAGGTTTGTTTGATTTTTTAAAACAGACGCAAAATCAACTATTGTTTTTATGTCATACAAGTCTCTCTTCTGGGCTACATCACTCATGTAGAGATGATACTTTATCAACCAGGACACCTGTTCAATTTCATTTTTTTTCATCCCAAGTCTGAAGCAGATTTTTTCAGCAATATTTGCACCAAGAATACTGTGGTCTTGTTTACGGCCCTTACCGATATCATGCAAGAAAGCAGCAATTAAAAGAACTCTTCTATTTTTTAATCTTGAGGGAAAGTCTTTATTGAAGGGGTAAGGTTGTTCTAATTCTCCCTTTATTATCTTATACATAAAGCCAACAGTTTTAAGTAGATGCTCATCTACCGTAAAATTGTGGTAAAGGTTGAACAAGGACATTCCTTCTACTTTACCAAATTCAGGCAAAAACTTTCCAAGGACACCTGTGTCATTCATTGTTCTTAATGTTATTTCTGGATCCGTTGCATAAGAAAAAATGTCCAGTAAAACTTTATTTGCTGATTTACTATTTCTTACAGAATTATCAATATATCTAAGTGATCTTGTGATTGATTGGATTATCTGAGGGCTCAATAAGACATTGTCTTGATCGGATATCAAAAAAAGTTTTATTAAATCAATGCTATTTTTAGAAAAGTCAAACTCATCTTTTTTATATAATCTACCTTTTTTAGTATAGAAGTTTTCATTTTTCTTTTTAAAAGTGAAAATATTATCAATTACTTTATATAATCTAGGCTCACTCTTTATTGATCGATCTTCTAATGATGAGCAAACTATTCGCGTTAGATTGCCCACCTCTTTTGCTGTCATAAAATAATGCTTCATAAATCTTTCAACATCCCTTTGTCCATCTCTTGTTGAATATCCCAGCCTTGAAGCAAGTTCAAGTTGCATATCAAAAGTCAGGATTTCATTATCTCTATTAGAAAGAAAATGAAGATGACAACGAACAACCCATAGGAAATCTTCTGCTTTTGCAAATCTATTAAATTCAGCCCTTGTTAAAAATTGGTAATTCTTTACAAGATCCTCAATTTTTTCAGGCCTATAGAGGTATTTTCCAATCCAAAATAATGCATGGAGATCCCTCAACCCGCCTTTACTCTCTTTTACGTTGGGCTCTACAAGATAACGAGAAGAACCATATGTAAGATGTCTTTGGTCTCTTTCTTCAAGTTTCATTTCAATAAATTCATCTGCCGTTTTAGCTACTATTTCTTTATTAAATTTATTGATTAAATTAATAAGTAGTTTTTTTTCTCCAAAAATATATCTAGCTTCTAGTATCGATGTTCTAATTGTAAAGTCAGATTTGGATAATTTTAGGCATTGCTCTAAATTTCTTGTTGCATGACCAACCTTAAATCCCAAATCCCATAATAAATATAGAATATTTTCAATTACAGATTCTGTCCATGAGGTCAGTTTATTTGGGTATAAAAATAACAGGTCTATATCTGAAAATGGTGCTAAAGTTCCTCTTCCATATCCTCCAACAGCAACCAAGCAAATTCTATCTTTTTCTGTTGGATTTTCTGATACACAGATATGATTTGTCACATAATCATATATTATTTTTATGAGATCGTCTTGAAATCTCGATAAGCCTCTTGCAGTTCGGATACCACTACCATGTTCAATTAGACATTTTTCAGCATTTATTCTTGCGCGATAAATTACATCATTAAGGATCAATAATATCTCATTTCGCATATTATTATTTTTATTCTTGCTTTGTATTGAATTTTGTTTTTCCAGAATAAGTGAGCGTATACTTTCTATATCAATTAAAGCATCAATATTTTCAATCAAATTTTTATTATTTTTTATCATTTGCTATGTCTTGTAATTTAAGGATTATATTTAGTGCTTGAATCGGAGTTGTTTCATCTATTTTAATCTTCAGTATCTCATCCTTTAATTGATCTCTTCTAGGAGTTTCTTTATCTTTTTTTTCAGTAAATAATGATAGTTGTTCTTTTTTAGAAAGAAGATTTTTTGACTCAAGTTCTTTAAGAATTATTTCAGCCTTTTGAGTAACAGAAGAAGGCAAACCTGCTAACTTACTTACTTGTATTCCGTATGATTTATCTACAATCCCTTTTTTAATTTCATGCAAGAAAATAATTTCACCTTCTTGCTCGCTTATCTGCATTGCCATATTTTGTATATTTTTTAATTCTGAAGATAAATTTGTTAACTCATGAAAATGTGTTGCAAAGATTGTTCGGCAATTATTTTCCTTTGCAAGAAATTCTAGCGTTGCCCAAGCAATTGCAAGCCCATCAAAAGTAGCAGTTCCCCTGCCAATCTCATCAATGATTACAAAGGATTTTGATGTGGCTTGATTCAGAATGATCGATGTTTCAACCATTTCCACCATGAAAGTTGACCGTCCTGCTGCAAGATCATCAGATGCTCCAACACGTGAAAAAATTTTATCAATAATTCCAATTTCAGCATATTTAGCCGGAACATATGATCCAATCTGAGCAGTTATTGCTATAAGAGCATTTTGCCTTAAATATGTTGATTTACCTGCCATATTAGGTCCAGTAATCAGCTGGACATTTTGATTGTTATCTATTGTACAATCATTTGCTATAAATTTTTGATTTTTCTCGTTTAAAAGAGATTCTTCAACGATAATATGACGTCCTTTTTCTACAATGAATTTTTTGGATTCATTTACTAAAGGTTTACAAAAACCGTTTTCAGTAGCTAATTTTGCAAATGATATAGTAATATCAATCTCAGCTATTGCATCACTAATTAAATTAATTGAATCTGAATTTTCAATAATCACTTTGGATAAATCATTGAAATAATTCTCCTCTAATTCATAAATTTTTTGAGATGACTCAATAATTTTTGTTTGAAGTTCATTTAATTCAGCTGTTGTGAATCTAATCTGGTTTTTAAGTGTTTGTCTGTGAATGAATAAATTATCTCTAACTAATTTCTCTATAAGAGGAGAATTACTTGATGGGCATTCAATAAAATAACCAAGAAAGTTATTGTATTTTATTTTAAGTGCTTTGATATTTGTTTCATGGGTATATTTTTCTTGCAACTCAACAATGAATCTTGTTGTATTGTTCTTTAGCAATCTTAATTTGTCCAATTCTTCTGAAAAGCCATCTCTGAATATATTTCCATCAGTAATTGAATTTGGGAGATTGTCATTTAGCGCATTGTTTAGAATTGTAAATAAATCTTTGTCTGACTCGGACTGGATAATTTTTAGTTGATTTTTTATTCTTATTGGAATTTTCTGTTCCATATCTGTATCATTTAGGTCATTAAGTAGTTTTACTATGCCTAGACCTAATCTGATTGACCCCATATCTCTTGGTGAGGATCTTCCTAGAGATAGTCTCAAAAGTGGTCTTGTGATATCAGGAAATTCCTTCAACAAATTTCTTATTTTTTCTGAGAATGTTTTATTTTTTATAGCAAATTCAATATCAGCAAGCCTAAGATTTATTTCATTAACTGATGTTGATGGTCTTATAACACGTTGATATAATTTTCTACCTCCGGCAGAAGTAATAGTTTTATCCAGTGAGCTAAGAAGCGATCCTTTTTTGCCCCCCTTAGTGGTACTGAGAATTTCTAAGCTATTTTGAGTTGCTTCATCAATTAACATATAATCAATATCAGTTTTATCTTTCGGTCTTTGTAATAGGGGACGTTTATCAATTTGTGTCAGTTCTATATAGCCAAGGAGGCTTCCTATAGCAGAAATTTGTTCTGGAGAATTAATACCAAATCCATCTAATTGCGACAATTGATATTGCTCTCGGATAAGTCTTTCACATATATTTATCTGGAAACTACGTTTATCAATTTCAGTTATTTTATAATTTCTGTCCTTATCAATTAGTTTAGAATTATCTTTTTGGATCAAGATCTCTTTTGGGTTAATTATAAAAATATCATTAT
>CALJEH010000042.1 GCA_938074435.1 uncultured Alphaproteobacteria bacterium | reverse complement strand
TTCCTGTTTATCTCGTCCCAGTTTCTATCTTCTGGTTTTGTACGGATGATTCCATGATAAACAGGGCGCATCATTGGGTTGATAGCGAACAACTGCCAATCCATCCATAATTCAAGTTTGGCTCTTTCACCAAGATCATTTGGGGACATATTACCGGCACTATATTTATTAGCAATATAGCGAACGATGGTGTTGGATTCCCATAGAACAACATCTCCATCGATGAATGTTGGAACCAGTCCCATTGGGTTTAAATCAAGATAATCCTGGTCTTTATTCTTTCCAAATTTTCCTCCAACGTCTTCTCTTTCATATGGAAGATTGAGCTCTTCTAAGATCCAGGTAACTTTCATAACATTACCTGATGTTGTTCGTCCTTTTATAAGTATCATATTACACACCCCTATATTGCGTATTGCGAAATTTTTTCTTCATCGACGTCGATGCCTAAACCTAAGCCTGATTTTAATATAATTTTTCCATCCTGAATAGACATTGGATTATGAATAATATCATCAGCGAGATATTGAATGCTTACATTACTGAACCAATCAAGTTTGCTTGCGACTTTGGAGATATGTCCTATTGTTGCCGCACTTACTGATGAGTCCCCTGCCTTACCACTGATATTGACATGCATAGCGTTATCATTCATATAGTTAACGGCATTAAAAAGTGATTTCATCCCACCAAATTTTATAAGTTTAAGACTTGCTCCATCTGCAGCTTTTTTTTCATGGTGCAATGCCAAATCTGCTAAGGAATGGATCCCCTCATCTGCACTGAGAGCAGTGTGCATAAGTGCATTACATTTGCTCATTGTTTCGATATCATAACCGTTAACGGGTTGTTCCATATAATCCAGACCCACATGATCAACTTGCGAGCAAAATTTGAGAGCGTCCTCTCTTGAGTATCCTGCATTGGCATCTGCAGTGAGTTGAACAGCATCACCCAGTGATTTTCGGAGTTGTTCAGCTCGTCGTAAATCATCATCAATATTTTTTGCACCAACCTTTATCTTGAATGCTTGAAACCCCTCATCTCTTTTTTGCTTTGCTTCTTCGATTTCATTTTCAGAGCCAGCAATTCTCCAGATAATAGGTAGTTCATTTCTTAGCTCCGTTCCAATAATGTCACTAAAGCTAACCTTTTGTGCCTTTGCAAATAAATCGATTAGGGCAACTTCCATTGCCGATTTTGCGCCATAATTCCCGTATATTGCTGTTTGGACAAAGGTTGAAATATCATCAAAGCTTTTGATTTCTCTATTAATGATATCTGACCGAATATATTCAAGAGCTTTGATCATTCCGATGGCACTCTCTCCTGTCATAGAAAGCGATGCTGCAGCTTCACCCCAACCCACCACATCATTTGTACTGATTGCTTTAATGATAATACTATTGCTCTTCTCAATAGTAACCTTAGACATGTGAATGGTTTGCTGGAGAGGAAGTCCAATATTATGGATCTGTATTTCTTTAATCTTGAACATGAAATGTTTTAATTAAAAGTTTATCTTTAATTTTCTAATGTTTAATAGCATCCAGCTAAAAAATATTATTTCAACTATGACTAGCATACCAAATGCATAATTATAAGCAACTTTTGGATACGAACCGAGTTCATTTGGTCCCCAAATGTCAAGAATATAACCAATACTAAACTGGATTAAAAAAACGAGTAAAAATGTTGATACTGCAATTGTAGATATAGAACGTGCCGAGTACCCTGGTGGGTAAGTTTTATTCAAAATCGGATGAACAAGCACGCCAATATTTCCTGTTAATCCAAGTAAGATCCACTGCCAATAACCATCCGTATCTATATTCAGAGCAAAGGATATTTGGATAAGAAATAAAATCATCAATCCTGTTGCTAAATATTTTGCTCTGTTTATGCCTCTTTTTGATAAATAATCTACCATAGCGCCATTACCCAACGTTCCAAAAGACATTGCTATGGCAACGATGAGAAGGCGAATACCAATTTCTGATTGCGATAAACCAGCTACATCAGCCATCCACCCATTTGCCCAAAGTCCTTGAATTGAAAAGAAGCTTGCCAAACCAAGAGCGGAGACCGGTGCCAAAGTATAAAAATTTTGGTTTTTGATTATCTGCATATATACAAAAAAGTTAGATTGTTTATCTTTTGGCTTCTCAATTTCTTTTTCTGGCATCATAAATATCACCAATGCCAATAACCCAATGCATACAACAAAGCCTATAAAGAATATATCTCTCCAATCGAAGTAAACCATAAATATCTGCAGAGGTTTTGTAGACAGAATAGCGCCAATGGATCCACTAAATAGGATCATTCCATTCGCAGTCGCCCAAAACTCACTAGGAAACCAAACAGTAACTGACTTGAGTGCTGTAGTGAGGCATGATCCTATTCCAAAACCAAGTAGTGCACGTCCAATAACGAGAGTTAAATAATTATCTGCATAGGATGTTAAGATACACCCCAAAATAGCAAGTATAATTTCACCAATAAATATTTTCTTTGGGCCAAATTTATCTAAGAGAATTGCTAGAGGAATATATTGTATTGCTCCTGAAAAGAAAAAAATACTTGTCAAAAAACCAATTTCAGTTGCATTGAGCGAAAATGTTGCTGACAGCTCAGGAGCTAATACAGCATTAGTATTTCTTAGGAAAAAGGATAGCAAATAGCCAATACCAAAAGGGAGAATAATCAGAAAAATAAGTTTGATTTTATTGTAGACCATGATTTTATTACATGGCATTATTTATCATACCTGTCTACTATTTTGTTTGAATAAATTAATGAGGAAAAAATATGAGTGATAAGAAAATTGCTATTGTTGGAACAGGTGCTAATGGAAGCTGCGCAGCAGCTGATCTCGTAAGTGCAGGATACGATGTCACATTAATTGATCAATGGCCTGAGCATGTTGAAAAAATGAAAGCAGATGGTCTTAAGATCATCATGCCAAATCGTGTTTTAGAGACAAAAGTTAATGCTTATCATCTCTGTGATGTGGCGACCTTTAAAGGCAAGTTTGATATCGTACTTGTTTTTGTAAAAGCATACGACACTGAATGGGCTTGTGAACTCATTAAACCATACCTATCTGATGATGGAATATTGGTAGGTGTTCAAAATTGTATGATGGCTGAATCTATTTCCAATATTGTTGGTCCAAACAAGACGATTGCTTGTGTAGCTGAATTATCCTCAGAATTATTTACCCCTGGTGAAATTAAACGAAATACTCCACCAGAAGGCACATGGTTTGGAATTGGAGCACTTACACCTGAAATGGAAGGTAGATTAGGTGAAGTAGAAGAAGTGATGAAGCATGTAGGGAATGTGTCTGTGAGTGACAATATTCTCTCTGCAAAATGGATGAAACTAATTGTTAATGCCATGTCTATGGGCCTTAAAGCTATTGCAGATATGAACTCTGCGGATGCATTTAAGATTGATGGAATGAGAGATGTCATGCTTAAAGCTGGAGAAGAAGCTTTAAAAGTAGGAGAAGGTCTTGGGTATAAACTCGAACCGATAATGGGATTGTCAAAAGAAGATATTGAGGGTTCAAATAGAGTGCAGGAATTATTACTCGATACAATTACAAAGCATGTTGGACCCGGCGCACTAAATACTGTAATTCAAGATCACAGGAAAGGAAGATATAGTGAAGTTGATCAAATTAATGGTTGGATCAGCAAGGGCGGTAAAGAAATTGGAATTGATACCCCAATTAATGACATGATTGTCGAAATCACAGGAAGAATCCATAATGGAGAATTAAAGCCCTCAAAGGAATTAATAGAAGGTAGTATTCGCTCGATAAGGGATAAGCTATAAATGATCTCAAAAGAAATTGGGCTCGCAGTCATAGGCTCCGGTCGTATCGGTTCGCTAAGAGCTATACTTGCATCCGGGCATCCTGCTGTAAAATATCTCGGTGTGTCTGATATAAATATCGAAAATGCAAAAAAACTTGCAGGCAGATGTAACGCAGACACATATACCAATGACAACCATGCTCTCATTTCTGATCCGAAGGTTAATACAGTAATAGTGTCAACAAGCGAACACGAGCATCTTGATGCTGTTATGCATGCTCTCGAATTAGGTAAACCTGTATTGGTTGAAAAGCCCATTGCCTTGACAGTTGATGATGCTGATAAAATGCTTCAAAAAGCAAAAGACACAAAAACTTTATTTAGGGTTGGGTATGCTCAGCGTTTTAAAAGGAGGTACTTATCAGGAAAAGATCAGCTGAATGAAGGACGTATAGGTAATATTTTATCAATCTCTGCTCGTGCTTGTAATACAAGAGCGCAAGGAATTGAAATTTTGAAAAGATCAAGCACAGCAACACCAGTTATAGATGTCCTGACATATTGGGTGGATGTATCTTGCTGGTATCTTGAAGGGATAGAACCTGTTGAGGTGACAGCTAGGGGGACAGGGACTGTTTTCAGGGAGGCAGGATTTGATGTAAATGATACAACTTGGAGCCTTATCCGGTTTGATAACGGTGCTGTTGTTAATTTGGGTGTATTCTTTGCCCTCCCTTCTCATTCTCCTCAACTGGGAATGGGTGTCAGATTTGAAGTATATGGTGATGATGGTGCTTTGATTTTAAATGATGATCATACGGACGAACTTCTTATAACTAATAATGGCATACCCCATGCATACATACCTGATATGAAATTTAATACTGCATTTCTATCGAGTTCTACCCCAGGAAATTGGCATCTTGGGGATTATTGGGGTCCTGTGGCAGACGAGACACGAGTATGGCTTGACCATTTATCAATGGGGAGACCTTGTCCCATCGCAACACCCGAAGATGCAAGAAAAAATCTAATTATAACCCTAGCTATGGAAGAGTCTGCAAAATCAAATAACACGATAAAATTGTAAGCTAATATGTTTAAAATAAAAAATATTGAGTCATTTATAATACAAGTTCCTCTAAAAGTGCCGCTTAAAATGTCAGGCGTTCATATTATGCATTGTGATAATACAGTCGTAAAAATAACGGCAAATAATGGGAAAGTTGGTTGGGGTGAAGCACCTTATGCACCATTTTTTAACGGTGAGACATCAAGAGGTATGTTCGCAGCAATTGATTTTATGAAAGAACGATTGATCGGAGCAGAAGTAAAAAGTCCTGATGATATAAAGGACGTCATAGATCCAACAATTTATGGAAATTCAGGTGCTAAATCGGCGATTGATATGGCCCTCTATGATTTATGTGGGAAATCTCTTGATCAGCCTCTTTATGAGGTTCTTGGTGGATCAAAGAGAGATAAAGCACCGATGATTTGGCTTATTGCAGGTGGTGATGATGAATTTAAATTATTACGTCAAAAATTAGATGAAGGTTTTGTATCCTTTAAAGTCAAGGTTGGAACAAATGACGTGCAGCAGGATATTGAGCGATCTTATAAGGCACAAGAGATACTTGATCATGATCACACTCTTTCTGCTGATGCTAATCAAGGATTTAATAGAAAAGATGCCCTTACCTTTGCTGCTAAAACAGGAGATATTGGATTAGATTTTTATGAACAACCTGTTAATGGGAAAGATATTGAAGGCATGATTGCATGTAATGCAAAATCATATGCACCAGTTGGAGTTGATGAAGGTATCCACAATATCGACGATATAAAAAAACATCATGATCTAAAGGCTGCAAATGGGGGTAGCTTAAAGATGGTTAAGTTTGGAGGGGTATCACAATTATTTGAAGCAGCAAATTTGATGCATTCTTTGGGAATGCATATCAATTTAGCAGGTAAAGCTGCCAATACTTCAATTGGTAGTGCAGCAATTGCTCACTTCACGAGGTCATTGCCTTCTTTAGACTGGGACGCTAGTTTATCAAGTCAGTATCTTGCTGATGATATTGCCAAAAATCCTGTTGAAGTTTTTGATGGACATATCATGACTCCACAAGATGGACCGGGTTTAGGAATCTCAATTGATGAGGATAAATTCAATAAATATCAAGTTCAGATCTAATAAATTTAAAAGTATTTTATGACAAAAATTGAAATTATTGATGATCCCAAAAAAGGAATCCTTTTCGCACTTGGTTTCATTATTGCAGTTCCTTTTATAGAAGCATCGGTGAAGTTACTTGGTGATGTAATGGCACCACCTCAGATTGCACTGACACGTTTTCTTATCCATATAATTGTTTTATCAGTATACATCTATCTATACATACCAAGAGAGGATTGGATAGCAAAACCTAGTTGGCCATTAATACTAAGGGGTGTATTAGCCAGTTTGGGTACAATATGTGTTTATGCTGGTCTGGCATTACTTCCACTTGTTGATGCTGTTGCAATATTCTTTTTAACCCCAATTATCATTACAGCTCTATCGGCAATTGTGCTAAGAGAAAAGGTAGGAATTTTCCGGTGGAGTGCAGTTTTTGCAGGTATGATAGGTGCATTATTAGTAATTGGTCCTAATTTTGATAACGTTGGATGGGGGGCAGTATTCCCCGCGCTTGCTGCTTTATTTCATGGTACCGCTACAATGATCACACGTAAATGGGCCAATATTGCACGTTTACCAGTATTTCAATATTACATTGCTGTCACAGCGGTAATAATCATGACATTTATAATTCTTGCAGGAGAATTATTTGGTTATGAGAGCGTCACACCAGTTATCCCAAATGATTTTCAATGGTTTTTACTTGGTGTTATTGCAATTGGTTCTATTGCAACAAATTTATTCTTAACACAAGCATTCAGAATAGCACCATCATCTGTAATTGCCCCTTTCTTATATTTACAGATTATTGGATCAACAATAATGGGTTTTGTTATATTTGCAGACCTTCCTGGCAATCAGACAATATTTGGAGCTTTTCTAGTTATATCTGCAGGTTTAGTTATTTGGTGGAGAGAGAAGATCAATTAGTGATCTGATGCGTCATGTGATGAAATAAAGAGTTCACATGTGCTATCTGATTTATTACTCCAAGCATGATTTGCTGCAATATTGACGACTGTATCACCTGCCCCTAAAACTATTTCTTCGTCATCTAAAACAAGAGTAATGGAGCCAGACATTATATATACATAATCTAAACTATTTTTTTTATGCATATACGGATGTTTTGTGTTTTGGGAAATGAGTAGAGTTTCTGAATTCATTGACTCATAAAAACTTTTAACATCATCATTAGTTACTTTTTTGTACGAATTATCGGGCGGAATTTGTACAAATCTACAAATTGAACCGCTTTTTGGTGGGATAAGGCTATGGTGATATGAATTACTCTCATCTTCCGCATTCTCATTAAAATTTGCTGGCGTTGATAGTGTTGCCCAAATCTTTGTAGATCTATAACCTGGCCTTGCAGGATCAACAATAACATCGTTTGCATTTTCATCTGAAATGAGTTTGATATCACCATTTGGGTATTGCCCAATCACAATCCTTCTTTTATTTGAAGACATATTATTATTCATCATCACCTCCAATCATAACGAAGAGCATTTCATTGGCGCCATGAGAATTATCCCAAGAATGAAAATGACCCAACTGTACTATGATATCACCTTGATCCATTGTTAGTTCACTTTCAGGAAGAACATGTACCCTCTTGCCTTTTGTAACAACTCCATAATCAACGGTTCGCGTACGATGCATATTCCAATGTTTGTCACTTTTCATCTTTTCAGATAGGCCGGTTCTGTTCATTGAAGCAAAAAACTTATCAGCTGCGGCTTGATTGATTTTTTTGTTGTCTTCTTTTTTAGACTCTATGACTCTAAAATGGGCTCCATTTAATGGTGGAGAATGGCTAAGTGGTCGGTTGGCACCATCATTATGATACTGAGAGTCAATAGGACAACTATCAAAGGTCCAAATTTCATTAAAATAGATTGTTGATCCGCCGCCTCTATTGTATTGATATGGATTATCTGTATCTGAAATTACAGCAGATTTACCATCTTTATTCGTTCCAACAACAACTCTTCTAGGTGGTTTTGGAGATAAGGGCATTTTTACCCCTAGAGATCAAAAACAGCAACAGCTCTAACTGGCGAACCAGTTCCGCCCCTCCAAGCCATTGGTAAGCAAATGAAGGTAAATTCACCTCTTCCTATTATCTTTTCAAGATTACACAAGCTTTCTAGGTGAGTAATGTTAACTTCATGACATACTTTATGGACGAGTGCGTTCACTTTTCCAATAGGACCTGGTCGCATGGAGTCTATGCCAAAATGTACAACTCCTTGTTCAGCGAGCCACTTTGTTGCTTCGACATTAACACCGGGATTATCTGTTGAATACGCAGGTGTTGGAAAGGTTCTTTCATGATGCCCTGTACATAGCAACACAGTTCCTCCTTTTGGTATGGATAAGCCTGTTTTTTTTACTGCTTCATCCAAGTCTGATGAAGTGATTTCAGCCTTTGGTTCGATGTGTCTAAGGTCTATACAAATACCCTTAACAATACAATTTTCAAGTGGGTATTCATTGATAGGAATACCATCTACACTGAAATGTCTAGGGGCATCAATATGCGTTCCCCCATGATCTGGCATTGAAAAATAATGAACGGAATTTCCTTGAACATTACCCGAGTCTGCAAATGCTTCTTCATGGCTTTTCCATACACCGTGAATGATTGGTGGTTGGCCTGGGTATTGTGGTGTGCGATGGTAAAGTTCGCGGCTCAAATCTATTATTTCCATTGTAACCTCCTACATATTTATAGTTTTATTATACACAATATTCCGCTCGATGTTATAGGCAATTTGTAGGATAGTATTTTCACACCATCTTTTTCCAACAATCTGAATAGATGTTGGCATGTTATTTTTATCTTTGCCAGTGGGTAAAACTATCGATGGCATTCCTGTAACATTATAAGGAGAGAAAAATTGACGGTGTATATTTACCGTATAATCATATCCTACTCCATTGATCATAGCCTTCAAATCTTCAATTAATGGCGCTGTAAATGGTGTGGCTGGCGAAATTAATGCATCAAAGTCTTTAAGTGTTTCTTCCAACAATCTTGCCATTCTTACTTTATCGTCCATTGCTTTTTGGTATGCTTCGATCCCTACCTTAACTGACCAATCCATTCGCTTTCTAACATCTGGATCAAAAGTTTCTGGTTCCTCATCATATTGTTTTTTATGGACCTTTGTGAATTCTGGTCCTGCAATATCATAAAATAAGTTTTGGATTAACTTCACTTCTTCAAATCTTATTTCTTTCACTTCCACATTAAGATCAGATAGAATTTTTATTGTTTCCATATATTTAGTATAAACATCAGAGTCTATCTCCTGGTTTTCATATAAGTCGGGGCAAAGCGCAATTTTAAAACCACTTATTGATTTTTCAAGATTATCCAAATTAATGGGTTTACATTGGACAGATTTAGTATCCAACGGGTCATACCCTTCAAGGACTCTATAAGTTAGAGCTGTTGATAATACAGACTCGCACATTGGTCCCATATGATCTATGGAGGGCGAATTTGGGAATACTCCCCTCAGACTAATGGCACCATAAGTTGGTTTCAATCCTACAATACCACATAACGAAGATGGAGTTCTAATTGATCCACCCGTATCACTCCCAAGTGCAACAGGAATTAAATTTGCAGCAACTGCAGCAGCCGATCCTCCACTTGATCCACCCGATATTTTTTTTAAATCATGGGGGTTTTTTGTTGTGCCATAATGGACATTTATAGTTGTGGATGCTGCAGCATATTGATGAGTATTTGTTTTGCCTACCAATATTGCACCTGCTTCTCTCATCTTATTTATACAAAAAGCATCCTGATCAGGAATAAAAGTATTGTATTTTCTTGATCCATTGGTCGTGCGAATGTTAGCGGTATTTATGATATCTTTAGCTGCAAAAGGAATACCATGAAGCGGTCCACGATATCTCCCTTTACAGATTTCTTCTTCAGCTTGTTTGGCTTGCTTGCTTGCTTCATCAGAAACGACGGTCAAAAATGCATTGAGTGTCGGGTTGAGCTTACCAATTCTATCTAAATAATAAGTGGTAAGATCAACGGGTGAAAGCTCTTTTTTTTGGATTGAGGATATTATTTCCTTAAAACTTTTATCTTGCATTGAGGTACATTTTTTTTAAATAAATTATATACATTTTACTCATTTAAATATATAAACACAATTAATCTCATGCATAAGCTAAATTTATATGCTTTTCGGTAACGAAAAATTAGTTTGACCATGAGTTAAATGTCGACAAAATTTAGGATATAATCTAATTATAAAACAATTAGTAATTATAAAACAATTAGGTATATCTAATCTGAGAGTAAGAAAATGAATATTATTCAACAACTAGAAAAAGAACAACTAGACAAATTAAAAGTAAATAAAGTTATACCTGAGTTTTCACCTGGGGATACAGTTCGTGTAAATGTTAAAATTAGTGAAGGTACTCGTGAAAGAGTTCAGGCTTATGAAGGCGTAGTGATTGGTCGTTCTGGTGCTGGCATTAATGAAAGTTTCACTGTAAGAAAAATATCATATGGTGAAGGTGTAGAGAGAGTTTTCCCTGTATACTCTCCAACAATCGAGTCTATTGCTATCGTAAAAAAGGGTAAAGTAAGAAGAGCAAAACTTTACTATTTAAGAAGCAGAAGAGGTAAATCAGCTCGTATTGCCGAAAAAATAGATACAAATCGTTCAAAAGCTAAGGAAGCAAGCACACCTCAAGAAACTACTTCTGATAGTGAGTAGAGCTATTCCTAATTAATTCTGGTAAAGGATGGTTTTCTATGAACTATGAACTTCTCAAAAAATTATGTGAAACACCATCTGTTGCTGGGCGTGAACAGCGCATAAGAGAATTTATTCATAATAATGTTAAGGGTTACTTTGATGAGATTAAAGTAGACGCCCTTGGTTCCCTGATCTGTAAAAAATTTTCAAAAAACAAAAAAAAGAAAAAAATTCTTCTATTATGTCACATGGATGAAATTGGTTTTCTTGTCAGTTATATCAATCCAAAAGGGTACGTTTTTGTTGATCCAGTAGGAGGCTTTGATCCTAGAAATTTATTCTCAAGAAGAGTGCTAGTGTGCACAGAGAAAGAAGACTTGAAGGCTGTGATGAATCCACAAGGTAAGCCAGTTCATACACAAAGCGCAATGGATAGAAAAAAGATTCCAGAACCAAATGAGTTTTTTATCGATACGGGTTTGGGTGAAAAAGCAAACGATAAAATACAGATTGGTGATTATGTAGTTATGGACGAACCATTCCTGGAACTTCCAAAGAAAATTGTATCAAAAGCATTGGATAATAGAATTGCATGTTGGCTTGGAATGGAAATTGCCAGATATGTATCTGAAAACAAAATCGAGTTGGATAATGATTTAATTATTGTTTTTACCTCACAAGAAGAAGTTGGTTTGAGAGGTGCAAAAACTGCGTCATTTGATGTTGTACCTGATATAGCTATTGGAATTGATACAACTTTGGCCTGTGATACACCCGGAGTACCCGAACAAGATTGGATAACAACACACGGTAAAGGCTTTGGTTTGCACATAAAAGACTCATCATTTATTTCAGATCATGAGCTTGTTTCGAAATTTGCAAAATTAGCCGAAGAAAATAAAATACCATATCAACGCACAATTCTTAGTCGTGGAGGACAGGATGGTGCTGCAGGTCAGCAAGCCGGATCTGGAGCTAAAGCAATAGCAATTGTTGTTGGAACAAGATATATCCATACTGTTACTGAAATGGTTGATAAAAGTGATTTAGAGAATGCACTCAAAATTCTTAAAAAATTCCTTGAAGATTGAGACGGGATTTTTTAACAATGAGTGTACATTATAGAATGAATTAATAATTTAATTTAAATATTAGGGTATGAAAATGAGTAGATCAAAAACTATTTATGATAAAATCTGGGATGATCATCTAATAAATACTAATGATGATGGTACATCACTTATATATATTGATAGACATTTAGTGCATGAAGTGACTTCACCTCAAGCTTTTGAGGGCTTGAGGATGACAAATAGAAAAGTTCGTTGTCCTGAAAAAACACTTGCTGTGGTGGATCATAATGTGCCAACAACGGATAGAAAAAATGGTATTTCGGATGAAGAATCACGTATTCAAGTTGAAACACTAGAAAAAAATTGTAGTGAATTTGGTATAGAGTATTTCAATGAATTAGATCTTCGCCAAGGGATTGTTCATGTTGTGGGTCCTGAACAAGGTTTTACTCTTCCTGGAACAACAATTATGTGTGGGGATAGTCATACATCAACTCATGGTGCGTTTGGTTCTTTGGCAATGGGTATTGGTACATCAGAAGTGGAACATATTCTTGCTACACAAACTCTTATACAAAGAAAAGCTAAGAATTTTAAAGTTAACGTTGGTGGTACAGCACCAAAAGGTGTAACTGCCAAAGACATAATTTTATCAATAATAGGTGAAATCGGAGCTGGGGGCGGCACAGGTTCAGTCATTGAATATACTGGAAAAGCTATTTCTGATTTATCTGTGGAAGGAAGAATGACAGTTTGCAATATGTCAATTGAAGGGGGTGCACGAGCTGGACTAATCGGACCTGATGAAAAGACCTTCGCATATATCAAAGACAGACCAAGAGCACCAAAGGGTGAAGAATTTGAGCGTGCTGTTGAATATTGGAATGCTCTAAATTCAGATAAAGATGCATATTTTGATAGGGAAGTGTATCTAGATGCAGCCAAGCTACCTCCAGTTGTTACTTGGGGAACAAGTCCGGAAGATGTTGTTTCAATTAATGGTGAAGTACCCAATCCTGATCTTATTGATGATGAAAGTAGAAAAGAAACAAAGAAAAGCGCCCTTAAATATATGGATCTCGTTCCAGGCACAAAAATAAAAGATATTAAACTGGATGTAGTATTTATTGGATCATGTACAAATGGACGTATTGAGGACTTGAGAGAAGTTGCAAAGGTTGTTGAAGGACATCACGTAAATGAAAATTTAAACGCTATGATTGTCCCTGGATCAGGCCTAGTTAAAGAGCAGGCTATCAGTGAAGGATTAGATAAAATATTTATGGCAGCAGGTTTTGAGTGGAGAGAGCCTGGTTGTTCTATGTGCCTAGCAATGAACCCTGATAAATTATTACCTGGACAAAGATGTGCCTCTACTTCAAACAGAAATTTTGAAGGAAGACAGGGATTTAGAGGAAGAACACACCTCGTCTCACCAGCAATGGCTGCCGCAGCTGCTATAGCTGGTCATTTTGTTGACGTTAGAGAATTTACAAAATAGGAAATTAAGATGGAAAAATTCAAAAATTTGACGGCTGTTTCTGCGCCATTACCTGATATAAATATTGATACGGATAAGATAATTCCTAAACAATATTTAAAGACAATCCAACGAACAGGGCTTGGTAAAGGCCTTTTTTCCGAGCTTCGTTATAATGATGATGGATCAGAGAATAAGGACTTTGTTCTCAATAAATCACAATATAGGAATGCGAAAATATTAGTTGCTGGGGATAATTTTGGCTGTGGATCAAGTAGGGAACATGCGCCATGGGCTTTACTTGATTACGGGATAAAGGTTGTCATCTCAACATCTTTTGCAGATATATTTTACAATAACTGTTTTAAGAATGGAATGCTTCCGATCGTTCTTGATGAAAAAGAAGTTAGTCTATTGATGGAAGAAACTGAGAGAGGTTCAAATGCGACTCTAACGGTGGACCTTGAAAGTCAGGAAATCACAACATCAGATGGTAATGTTATCAATTTTAAAATTGATAAGTTTTTAAAACATTGTCTCTTAAATGGTCTTGATGATATTGCTCTTACATTAGAGAAAAATGCAGACATTAAGAATTTTGAAGATGATGTCAAAAGCCAAAGACCTTGGCTGTAGATAATAAAGCTAAATTAAATCTAAATAATTAAGAGGATAATATGAGTTCATATAATTTATTAATGTTACCAGGCGATGGCATTGGGCCAGAAGTTGTCAATGAGGTGGAGCGAGTCATAGATTGGTTCAATAAAAATACGGACTCTAAATTTGAGATAGAAAAAGATTTAGTTGGTGGATCAGCATATGATGCCCATGGAGCAGCTATCTCTGATGCTGCTATGGATCTTGCACATAAATCTGATGCTGTTATTTTTGGAGCAGTTGGTGGTCCAAAATGGGATAATGTACCATTTGAAGTAAGACCTGAAGCAGGTTTATTGAGATTAAGAAAAGAATTAGACCTATTTGCGAATCTGCGACCAGCGATTTGCTACAAAGCCCTTGCTGATGCATCAAGTTTAAAAAGAGAGTTGGTTGAAGGTTTGGATATATTAATCCTAAGAGAACTAACAGGTGGTGTTTATTTTGGTGAACCAAAAGAAATCACAGATTTACCAGATGGACAACAAAAAGCAGTAGATACACAAATCTATACAACAAGTGAAGTGCAAAGGATTGCACGTGTAGCTTTTGAACTTGCCAAAACAAGAAAAGGTAAAGTTACATCAACAGAGAAAAGAAATGTAATGATCTCAGGTGTATTTTGGAACAAGGTTGTATCTGAGGTGCATAAAAATGAATATCCAGACATGGAATTAGAACATATTTTAGCTGACGCATGTGCCATGCAACTTGTACGAAAACCAAAACAATTTGATCTTATCGTAGCAGATAATCTTTTTGGTGATATTTTGTCTGATGAGGCAGCCATGCTTACTGGATCAATGGGAATGCTTCCATCAGCATCACTCGGTGCTGTTAATGAAACAACCGGAAAAAGGAATGCAATGTATGAACCAGTTCACGGATCAGCCCCTGATATAGCGGGACAAGGTATTTCAAATCCAATTGCCGAAATTGCATCATTTGCTATGGCATTAAGATATTCATTTAATTTAACTGAAGAAGCAAAGTTAATAGAGGACTCAATATCTGCAGCACTTGATACTGGTATCAGGACACCAGATATCATGCAGGATGGTATGAAAAAAGTTGGAACTCATCAGATTACTGATGTAATCATATCTGAAATGAATTCAAGAAGCTGAGTTAATTAATATGGGTTTAAAAATAGCAGTCGTTGGTGCAACTGGAAACGTTGGTAGAGAGATCCTTAATATTCTTGATGAGAGGATGTTTCCTTGTGAAGAAGTAGTTGCACTTGCATCAAGAAAATCTATTGGCCGAGAACTTTCCTATGGGGACAAACTTCTTAAAGTGAAAGATTTAGAGACATATGATTTTAGTGGAACAGATATTGCACTTTTCTCAGCAGGATCAAAAATATCAGAAAAATATGGACCAATTGCTGCCAAATCTGGCACAGTAGTCATAGATAACTCATCATTCTGGAGGTATCATGATGATGTACCACTGATTGTTCCAGAGGTTAATCCAGATGCAATTAAAGATTTTAAAAAAAGAGGTATCATAGCTAATCCAAATTGTTCAACTGCACAACTTGTGGTTGTTTTAAAACCACTCCACGATATTGCAAAAATAACTCGCGTTGTTGTATCCACTTACCAATCTGTTTCAGGGGCTGGAAATGCAGCGATGGAAGAATTATTCAATCAGACTAAGGGTATCTTTGTTAATCAGGCGCCAGAGCTCGAAAATTTTACACGTCAAATTGCTTTTAATGTAATACCGCATATTGATGTATTTATGGATGATGGTTATACAAAAGAAGAATGGAAGATGTTATCAGAGACAAAAAAAATAGTAGATAAGAGTATTAAATTAACAGCTACTTGTGTAAGAGTGCCAGTTTTTGTTGGTCATTCGGAGGCTGTCAATATTGAGTTTGAAAAATCTATAAGTCCTGAAAAAGCTAAATCAATTCTTAGAAAAGCTCCGGGTGTCATGCTTGTTGATGATCCTGAAGAGGAAAAATATATTACTCCCTTAGAATGTGTTGGGGAGTACGCGACATTCGTAAGTAGGGTTCGAGTTGACTCAACTGTTAAAAATGGATTAAGTATGTGGGTTGTATCAGATAACCTTCGTAAAGGAGCTGCTTTAAATGCTGTTCAAATTGCAGAATTGCTAATAAATAAAAAATTAATTGGTTAATTTTTCATATTTTAATGGAATTTTATGTAAGAATAATTATAACTATAAAAAGTTAATTATAACACTATTGTAACATTTATGAATAATCCGCTATCACCGCATTTATCAATATACAAATTTAAACTCAGCTTATTAATGTCTATTGCACATAGAATTACTGGTGCAGCATTATATTTCTCAATGTTAATATTTCTTTTTTTCCTTATTTCACTCGCAAGTGGAGCTTCGGGATATGAAATATTTTCGTCAATCATTGACACATGGATTGGGAAACTAGTTATACTTGGCATAACATGGGCTATATTTCACCATATGTTAGGAGGGCTGAGGCACTTTCTGTGGGATATGGGAAAGGGTTTCGAAGTTCAAACAGTCGATAAATTAGCTACTATAACCTTATTAGGGGGAATAGTATTCACAGTAATTTATTGGGCACTTTATTACATTTTATAAGGGTATATCTTTATGAGTAAATCACCTACAAGACATTTTATTTACCAGAGAATTACAGCCGTATTAAACATCCCTCTATCTGTTTTCCTTCTTTATTTAATTTTTACAATACCAAGAATGTCATATATGGAAGTTTCAAGTCTATTCCAAAAACCTCTTATAACTTTGCTAACTGTAATCCTTATAATAAATTTTTCATATCATATGAAATTAGGAATGCAGATGATTATTGAGGATTATATTCATGGAGCTAACAATCTGAGAATGGCACTTTTATTGAACAATATACTCGTATCAATCGTTATTATAGGGTCGATATATTCAGTTGTAACCATATAGATGAATGCTTCTAGAAAAAGGAATTTATAAAGAATGTCAAACACACATAACATAAACGGTAGGGAATACACATTTATAGACCATACATATGATGTAATTGTTGTTGGAGCTGGTGGTGCAGGGCTTCGAGCTACTCTTGGCTGTTCTCAAGCTGGATTAAAAACTGCCTGTGTAACAAAATTATTTCCAACAAGGAGCCATACTGTTGCGGCTCAAGGTGGGGTTGCTGCTGCTTTGGGTAACATGGGTGAAGATGATTGGAAATGGCATATGTATGATACTGTTAAAGGAGCAGATTGGCTAGGTGACCAAGATGCAATAGAGTATTTATGTAAAGAAGCACCGCAGGCTGTATATGAATTAGAACATTTTGGATTACCATTTAGTAGACGTGAAGATGGTAAAATTTATCAAAGACCATTTGGCGGCATGACAACTCATTATGGGGAAGGCATTGCGCAAAGAACATGCGCTGCAGCTGATAGAACTGGCCATGCAATGCTACATACTTTATATGGGAAAGCAATAAGTCACTCTGCAGAGTTTTTTATTGAATATTTTGCAATTGACTTAATCATGGATGATAAGGGTACTTGTCTTGGGGTTGTAGCCTTGTGTCTAGAAGACGGAACACTTCATCGATTCCAAGCACAAAAGACCATTCTTGCCACTGGTGGTTATGGTCGTGCATATTTTTCTGCAACATCAGCTCACTCATGTACAGGAGATGGAAATGCAATGGTTTTAAGGGCTGGATTACCTCTACAAGATATGGAGTTTGTTCAATTCCATCCAACTGGTATTTACGGAGCTGGATGCTTAATCACAGAAGGATCTCGAGGTGAAGGCGGTTATTTAACTAATTCTGAAGGCGAACGTTTTATGGAAAGATATGCTCCTTCTGCTAAAGATCTTGCAAGTAGAGACGTTGTATCAAGATCAATGACAATCGAAATAAGAGAAGGTAGAGGAGTTGGTAAAGATAAAGATCATATACATCTGCACTTAGAGCACTTAGCACCAGAAGTATTGGCAGAGAGGCTTCCAGGAATTTCAGAAACAGCTAAAATTTTCTCAGGTGTTGATGTGACTAAAGAACCAATCCCCGTATTGCCAACAGTTCACTATAATATGGGTGGGATCCCAACAAATTTCCACGGTGAGGTCTTGACTAAAATTGGAGGAGATCCAGACTGTGTTGTCGAAGGATTAATGGCAATTGGTGAGGCAGCTTGTGTTTCTGTTCATGGTGCCAATAGGCTTGGATCGAACTCTCTAATTGATCTAGTAGTTTTTGGAAGAGCTGCTGGACTTCGCGCTGCTGATACAACAACTCCAAATGCAAATCAACGACCACTTCCTAAAAATGCTGGCGTCAATGCATTGGAAAGACTAGATAAATTCAGATATGCAGAAGGTAGCACTTCAACTTCAAAACTTAGATCGGATATGCAAAGAATTATGCAAAATAATTGTGCAGTATTTAGAACAGGCGATGTATTAGAAGAAGGTAAAACACTAATTAATAAAACTTGGCATGGATTAGATGATATTAAGATTAGTGATAGATCGCTAGTATGGAATACGGATCTGATAGAAGCTCTAGAGTGGGACAATCTCATTGTACAATCTGTGGTAACAGTTGAGAGCGCTGCAAATAGAAAAGAAAGTAGGGGATCGCATGCCAGGGAAGATTTCAATGAAAGGGATGATAAAAATTGGATGAAACATACTCTAGCCTGGATAGATAATGATAAAAGAACAACAACAATAGATTATCGTCCAGTACATGAATACACTCTCAGTAATGAAGTTTCATACATTCCGCCGAAAGAAAGAGTTTATTAAGGAAAAATCATGGTTGAATTAGCATTGCCTAGAAATTCGAAGGTTACAGAAGGAAAAAAGTGGCCGCAGCCTGAAAATCAAAATAATATTCATGAATTTAAGGTTTACCGCTGGAATCCTGAAGAGGATAAAAATCCATCAATGGATACATACTACATTGATAAAGAAGATTGTGGTCCTATGGTTTTGGATGCGTTAATGAAGATTAAAAGTGATATTGATACATCACTAACTTTCAGGCGATCATGCCGTGAAGGAGTTTGTGGATCCTGTGCAATGAATATTGATGGTGTGAATAGATTAGCTTGTACAACTGCAATTGAAGATATAGAAGGTGCTGTTAAAATTTACCCATTACCTCATCAAAAAGTTATAAAAGATCTTGTACCAGATCTAAAAAACTTTTTTGATCAGCATAGATCTGTTGAGCCATGGCTTCATACAAAAAATGAAGAACCTGATCAGGAGTGGCTGCAGTCAAAAGAGGATAGAGAACAATTAGATGGCTTATACGAATGTATTATGTGTGCGTGTTGTTCCACTTCTTGCCCCAGCTATTGGTGGAATTCTGATAAATATCTTGGTCCAGCCGCTCTTCTTCAAGCATACCGTTGGATAATTGATAGCAGAGACGATGAACGTGAAGCAAGGCTGGATAAATTAGAAGATCCTTTCAAACTATATAGATGCCATACCATCATGAATTGTGCAAAGGCATGTCCAAAAGGGCTAAATCCAGCTAAAGCAATTGCAAGCATTAAAAAGATGATGGTTGAAAGAAGAGTGTCTAAGCAGAATTAGTCTGTTATTTTTCTTCTTTAGGTTCAAGGATTTGTTTTCCTCTATACATTCCTGTTTTTAGGTCGAGATGATGCGGTCTGTGCAGTTCGCCTGTTGACTTATCCTCAACATATGCTTCAGCTTTAAGAAAGTCAGTAGATCTACGCATACCTCTTTTTGATTTTGTCACCTTACTTCTTGGGACTGCCATAATCAATATCTCCGTTATAAATTTTAATTAAGATTAATTACATATACATATTCAT
>CALJEH010000041.1 GCA_938074435.1 uncultured Alphaproteobacteria bacterium | reverse complement strand
TCTTTACCCAATTTAATTTTAAAAAAGAATCTTGTGCCAGAGCTCATTCAAAAGGATTGTAATGCTAGTAATATTTCAAAGAATTTATTAGAACTCTTTAACAATGAAACAAAGAGGAATAATCAATTAAAGGGTTTTAGTGAGATTCATGAAATAATGAAAATATCCAATAATGAAGAAAAAATAAACGATTTGTTTAATACTTACCTATCTTGAATCTTCTTAAAATTCTTATCTATGTTACCTATGTAGAGTTGACGAGGTCTGCCTATTCTCTGTTCTGTATCTGCAATCATTTCTTTCCACTGTGAAATCCACCCAACCGTTCTTGCTAATGCAAATAGAACGGTAAACATATCCTTTGGAAATCCAAGGGCCTTAAGGATAATGCCAGAGTAAAAATCTACATTTGGATATAATTTTTTTTCTACGAAATAAGGATCTTCAAGTGCAATTTTCTCTAGTTCCATAGCAACTTTTAGGAGTGGATCATTTTTTAGCCCCAATACATCTAAAACTTCATGACATGTTTTCTGCATGATTTTAGCGCGCGGATCGTAACTTTTGTAAACCCTATGACCAAAACCCATAAGTCTAAATGGATCATTCGGGTCTTTTGCCTTTTTTATGTACTGTGTGATATTATCTGTTGTTCCAATCTCTTCTAGCATATTTAACGCTGCTTCATTTGCACCACCATGTGCTGGACCCCACAATGAAGCAACTCCTGCTGCTATACAAGCAAAAGGATTCGCGCCTGATGAACCTGCAAGCCTAACAGTAGATGTAGAGGCATTTTGTTCATGATCTGCATGTAATATAAAAACTTTATCTAGTGCATCTGCTAGTACCTTATTGACTTTATATTCTTCAGTTGGCACAGAAAAGCACATATACATGAAGTTGCTTGCATAATCCAAATCATTTCTAGGATATACGAATGGTTGACCAAGTGAATATTTGTACGCCATTGCTGCAATAGTTGGCATTTTAGCAATCAATCTTCTACTCGCAACCATACGTTGATGTGGGTCATTAATATCTGTAGAGTCATGATAAAAGGCAGATAAGGCTCCTATAACACCACAAGTAATTGCCATAGGATGTGCATCACGTCTAAAACCCTGGTAGAATCGTGACATCTGCTCATGAAGCATTGAATGTTTTGTTACAGCTTCATCAAATTCAGCTTTTTCAATCTTATTAGGTAATTCACCGTTTAAGAGCAAGTATGCAACTTCAAGGAAATCAGCATGTTCAACTAGATCTTCAATTTTATAACCGCGATAGAGAAGTACACCATTTTCTCCATCTACAAATGTAATTGTTGATGAACAATTTGCTGTTGAAGTAAAGCCTGGGTCATATGTAAAAACATTTGCTTGTGAATATAATTTTGATATGTCTATGACATTTGGGCCAATAGAAGGCTTGTATATAGGTAGTTCATATCTTGCATTATTTATTTCAATGTAAGCAGTGCCATTTTCTGTTTTTTTATTTGCCATAACAACCTCCTACCAATTGAATTTGTATTAATTTTATATATACAATTACTAATATTATCAAATAAAAAAATATTAATTATTTAAGTAAATATGATGAAATGCGCTCATGTGTTATATTCTTACCCAGAGCATAGATAAGCTCGTATATCCCTGTTGGTACTATAGCGCCCGTTAATATTAATCTGAGAGGCTTTGCAATTTCCACTAGCTTTATTCCTTCTTCTTTAAGAAGATTTTCTGTTATTATTATAATTTCTTCTAATCTCCATTGATTAATAGATTTTAATTTATCGCAAAATACTCTAAGAATTTCTCTTGTCTTTTTATTGATTATTTCTTCTTCAACATCTTTTGGTATTTCGAATTCGTTTGAATAAATATATCTGGATAAATATCTTAACTCATTCAATGTTTTCGCTTTTGTTTTTAAATGAGGAATAATTTTTTCTAAATTACTTCTTATTTCTGCAGAGAATTTCAAATTCTCAATATCAGATATATAATTAATTAGGTTGGTTTCTGTTTCCTCTCTGAGATAATGAGTGTTTATGTTTAATAATTTTGTTTTATCAAATCTAGCTGGTGATCTATGAATGTTGTTTAGATCAAAATATAGTATCATTTCGTTGATTGTAAAATATTCTAAATCTCCATAACTCCAACCAAGGCGTAACAGATAGTTTAATATAGCAATTGGTAAAAAACCATCCTCTTTGTATTCTAAAACAGATAGAGCACCATCTCTTTTAGATAGTTTTGTTCCATCAGGCGAGTGTATAAGTGGTATATGAGTATATTGTGGCCTTTCCCATCCCATTGAGTCAAATACAGTAGCCTGCCTTGCGGCATTATTTAAGTGATCGTCTCCTCTAATTATATGTGTAATACCTAGGTCATAATCATCTACAGCAGATGCTAATAAATAAGTTGGTGTTCCGTCACTTCTGAGCAATATAAAGTCATCAAGATCCTTATTATTATAGATTACCTCCCCTTGAACGTGGTCTTTGATAACGGTAATACCACTTAGTGGAGTCTTTATTCTTACCGTAGGTTTTGTTTTTAGGTCGTTTTTGGTTGGTGTTTTATCACGCCATTTATTGTTGTACATAGTAGTGCTTTTGTTTTTGAGCGCATTTTCTCTCATGTCTAAAAGCTCATCTTCACTACAATAACAATAATATGCTTTACCATCATTTAGTAATTTTTGTACAACCCCTTGGTGATTTAATATGTTGTCTTTTTGATAAACTGTTATGCCATCACACTGTAAACCGAGCCATTCAATGCTTTCAATAATATTCTTAGTGGCTTCAATTGTTGATCTATCTCGATCTGTGTCTTCGATCCTAAGAATAATTTGACCATTGTTTTTTTTTGCATATAGCCAATTATATAAAAGTGTTCTACAACCACCAATGTGTAAATTCCCAGTAGGTGAGGGAGCAAATCTTGTAATTACTTTATTCATTCTATTTAGGACAATCAGTGATAGTTTCTAATCAGGCTTACCAAACACCCCTGTATTTTAACTCTTTCAGAAGCATAAATTTTCGTTTCATAATTCTGATTGGAAGGTTCCAGCGCAATAATATCACCTTTTTTTCTTAATCTTTTTAGTGTGGCTTCTTCGTCATCAATTAATGCTACAACGATATCCCCATTTTCTGCTTGTGCACACTTTTTGATTATAACTGTATCACCATCAAAAATACCAGATTCTATCATAGAGTCTCCTCTAATTTTCAGAGCATAATGTTCATCACTACTTAACATATCCTTGGGAAAATTTATGTCATCAATCTTTTCTTGTATTGCTGAAATAGGGGAACCGGCTGCTATTTTACCCATTATAGGAATTTGTAGTAATGATTCGTGGGTATTCTTGTTTTTTTCATTAGGTTTTTTTTGACTAGAGCTAAATGTATTATAATTATTGAACGGATATTTTAATATTTCAAGCGCACGTGCTCTATTTGGCAGTCTTCTAATAAAGCCCCTTTCTTCAAGAGCATTTATTAGCCTATGTATTCCAGATTTTGAATGAAGGTTTACTGCTTGTTTCATTTCATCATAGGATGGTGGTATGCCATTTTCTGTAATTCTTTGATTAATATATTTAAGTAGTTCGAATTGTTTCTGTGTTAACATATTTACAACTCCTAGTTTGATGCACAAAACAAGAACATTAATACATGTTCTTTTTATGTTCTACAAGAATAAAGTTAATAATTATTAAATTCAAGTATCAATTTCTATTATATCTACTAATTCTCCAGCTTTTGCCGCAGCGGCGAAAGGCTTTCTTACTATGTAGACATTAGACCGGCTGAGTATACTTAATGATGATGAGTCTTGTATGTGGTGATGATCTACAACTCCATGTTCCAAGTAAGCTCTAATATAATCTTGTCGTTCATCGTTTTCTTTAAGAGCTTTTTTTAGTTTAGCTTTAGATAGAATTGTTGAATGGTCTTTTTTTTGCATTTTAAGTAACATGGGCTTTAAAAATAATTGGCAACATACTAATGCGGATACAGGATTTCCTGGAAGTCCAAGAAATTTAGAATTATTGAGATGTCCAAAAATTAGTGGCTTTCCGGGTCTCATAGCAATTTTCCAGAACTTAAGGTCTAGTTCATCTTTTATGCTTTCTTGGATTAGATCAAATTCTCCTACACTAGCTCCGCCAATAGTTAAAATAATATCTGCACCCTTAGCTTTTTTTATTTTTTTTTGGATTTCCTCTTTTGTATCTTTTGCAATTCCTATATCTATTGGAACGCCACCAAGTTTTTCCACATACGCTCTAATTCCATAACTATTTGAGCTTATAATTTTTTCGTTTGCAAATTTTGTACCAGGTCTCACTAGCTCATCACCAGATGATATTATTGCAACTGTTGGTTTTTTATAAACTAGGAGTGATGTGTGATTCATGGAAGCGGCAAGTGAAATATGTCTTGGTTGTAGTATTGTGCCATTTTCAATTAATTTATCTCCCTTTTGGAAATCAAACCCTTTTTTTCTTATGTTCTGATTAGCTTCAATTCTTTCATTAATTGTAATTTTACTATTCTTTTCTGTAACATTTTCTTGAATCACAACAGTATTCAAATTTTCGGGAATCTGACTACCTGTGAAAACTCTTAGGGCTTCTCCTTTATAAATTATTTTTGAGAATATTTTTCCAGCAGGTACTTTACCAACTACATTTAATATAGATCCCTTCATGTCATTTCCATCACAATGAATAGCGTACCCATCCATTGCAGAGATATCATGTGGAGGTGAGTTTTTCATTGCAAAAAGATCTTCTGCGATAATCCTGTGTAATGATTCTGATAGTTTGATCTTTATTGTGTCTTTGAATTGGATATCACTTAAACAGGTATTTATTGCTTCTTCTAAGTTTAATAAACTCATTTTCTTTTAAATATTCCTGATTTTCCACCTGATTTAAAAACAAGTTTTATATCCGTGATTGAGGCTTTCTTATCAACTGATTTTATCATATCATAAATTGTGAGGCATGCCATTGTACAGGATAATAACGCTTCCATTTCGACACCTGTTTTTTCTGTTGTATGACATTCTGAAGTAACAATTATTCTATTATTTGTATCATCAAGATCAAATTCCACTTTTGCAAATTCAATATTAATATTGTGACACAAAGGTATTAGATCAGGTGTTTTTTTTGAAGCCATAATACCAGCTATTCTTGCGGTTGCTAGGACATCCCCCTTTTTTAATTTATCATTTTTAACCAGTTCCAGAGTTCCTTTTTCAAGACTAACTATGCCTGTTGCTATTGCAATCCTTTTGTTTTTTTGTTTATTGCTTATATCGACGATATTAGCATCTCCTTTGTTGTTGATGTGCGAAAAACTATTCATTGAGCAAGTTTCTTATCGCTTTTTGAATATTATTAGATTTCATTATGCTTTCACCAATTAAAAAACTTTGAACACCATGTTCTTTCAATAAATTGATATCACTGATACTAAAAATACCACTTTCAGATATTATAATGTGTCCTTTATTAAATTTACCTGCCAATTTTATCGTATTATTAATATCTGTTCTAAACGTATGTAAATCTCTATTATTTATTCCAATAATTTTAGCATTTAGCTTAGCAGCTCTATCAAATTCATCTTCATCATGGACTTCAAAGATACTCTCAAGTCCTATTTTTTCTGCAGTGTCATAAAGCGTTTTTGCTGTAATATCATCAATCATAGCTAAAATAATTAAAATACAGTCTCCTCCTAAATATTTTGTTTCATATACTTGGTATGGGTCAAGAAAAAAATCTTTTCTTAGTATGGGTAATGGAGAGGAATATCGAACGATCTTAAGATACTCATTCTTTCCCATAAAAGATGGATAATCCGTCAAAACAGAAATACAAGTGGCCCCCGATTGCGAATAGTCAATTGCTATCTTTTCTACATCAAAATCTTCTCTAATTATCCCACGAGATGGGCTTGCTTTTTTAATCTCACATATAAGCGGTGTTATGTTAACGGATAATTTTTCTTTAAGTGATGCGGAAAAAGGTCTCTGAATGTTATTACTGTCTGATGCCATCTTTATCATCTTAGGCAATGGTATTTCTAATTTACATTTGGCAACTTCTTGTCTTTTATATTCAGAAATTTTTTTTAATATGGAGTTCATAGTTATTTGCTCAATTTATTTGTAATTTCTTTTAATTCATTAACTTTTTTGAGTGCTGCTTTTGAGTCAATAGCTACTGATGCCATATTAATACCTTCATCTATATCATGACAATTACCGGATATAAAAATTGCAGCAGCTGAATTAATTAGAATAATATCTCTGTATGCATTTAGTTCGCCTTCTAATACTTTGAATAATTCTTTAGCGTTATATTTTGGGTCTTTCCCGATAATTTTATTGATTGGAGCTGGGGTTATTAAATAATTATTGGGATCAATTACATCCTCAATGATTTTGTTGTTATGTAATTTTACAACATCTGTTTTATCTGATATTGATATTTCATCTAATCCATCGTTACTATGTAAAAGCCATGAATTATTAGAGCCTAAGTTCTTAAGTACTTGAGACATTGGTAGTAAAAGTTTCTTATCATATGCGCCAATTAAATGATTTTTGACATTTGCTGGATTACATAATGGACCTAAAATGTTAAAAATTGTTCTAGTTTTTAATTGAGATCTCGCTTCAGCCACATGTTTAAAACTGCTATGATACAACGGCGCAAACATAAAGCAAATGTCAATATCATTTAGACATTTGATAGCAGAATTAGTGCTAATATTAATGTTAACTCCTAATTCTGTAAGAATATCGGAGGCACCTGAGAGAGAGGATACGGATCTATTTCCATGTTTGGCAACTTTGATACCTATACTTGCAACTACTATTGCCGATGCTGTTGAGATATTTAGGGTGTTCAGACCATCTCCACCTGTTCCCACAATGTCAATGGTATCATCTGGCGCTTCAATGTGAACCATTTTTTCTCTAATTGCCATAACAGCTCCAGTGATTTCATCAGTAGTTTCACCCTTCACCTTAAGTGCTGTTAATAGTTTAATTATTTCATTAGTATTAATATTCCCAGACATTATATCAAGAAAAAGCAAATAACTATCTCTAGTATCTAGATTAAGTCCTAAAGATAACTTCTCGATGTATTCAGTATTTTTTACCATTCTTGTTTATTCATATGTTTAGAAAATTCTCAAAAATTTGAATACCATGAGTGGTTTCAATGCTTTCTGGATGAAACTGTATACCATAAGTTGGGCTAGTCTTATGTGAAACTGACATAATATAATTATCATTTTTAGATCGCGCGTCTATTTTTAGGTCACTCACTAAGCTCTCTTCTTCAATGATGAGTGAATGATATCTTGTTGCCATGAATTCTGGATCAATTTTTTTAAAAATAGGGCTATGTGTGTGTTCGATAAGATCAGTTTTGCCATGCATTAAGTTTTTGGCTTTTATAATTTTGGATCCAAAAGCCTGCCCAATGGCTTGATGACCCAAACATATTCCTAAAATAGGTATCTTATCATGATAATTTTGGATAATTTCAACGGATACACCAGCTTCATCAGGTGTACAAGGTCCGGGAGATACAATTATATGAGAGATGGATGATTTTATTTCGTCAATGGCAATTCTGTCATTCCTATGCACTTCCATTTGGAAACCTAAAGAACCAACATATTGTACAATATTATATGTAAAACTGTCATAGTTATCGATAATTAAAATCATTTTTAAATTTTGCTATTGTTTATGTTAAGTGCATCTTGAGCTGCATTAAATAGAGCTTTTGCTTTGGATCTGCATTCTTCATACTCATTTTCTGGTATGGAGTCCGCAACAATTCCTGCCCCAGCTTGAACATGCATCACTCCATTTTTTATCACGGCGGTCCTCAATGTGATGCAGTTATCCATATCTCCTGTTGCTGAAAAATAACCCACGCAGCCTGCGTATATACCGCGCTTTTCTTTTTCAAGTTCATCAATAATCTGCATTGCACGTATTTTAGGAGCACCAGACACAGTGCCAGCTGGAAATCCTGCCTTAAGAACATCTACAATGTTATATTTTTTATCTAGTTTACCGACTACATTTGACACTATGTGCATAACATGGCTATATAATTCAACAAAAAATTTGTTTGTAACTCTTACTGATCCAAATTCTGATACTTTTCCGACATCATTTCTTCCTAAATCAAGCAACATTAGATGTTCGGCTAATTCTTTTGGATCATTAAGAAGGGACGTCTTGTGATTATTATCCTCTTCATCATTAATGCCTCTAGGTCTTGTCCCTGCTATAGGTCTGACAGTAACCTCACCATCAAGCATTCGAATTAAAATTTCAGGGCTGGATCCAACTACGGAAAAATGATCAAAATTTAGATAAAAAAGAAATGGCGAAGGATTTATTCGCCTCAATGAACGATAAAGTTCAAATGCTGGTAGTTCAAAAATAGAGGAAAACTTTTGACTTAATACGACTTGAAATATATCACCCTCGTAAATGTAGTTTTTTGCTGTTTCTACCATTTTAAGGTATTCAGATTTAGTTGTATTGGACTCAATCTTTATTTCATTTTGGTTACTATTAATTGTGGTATTTGTTAATGGCTCTCTTATCAATTGTAAAATCGAGTCTATGTCATTTTCTGATTGAAGTTTTGCTTGTCTGAAATCAACGCCTTCCTTGTATCTCAATGCAGAAACTATTGACAACTCATCCTTCAGATTATCAAATACAATTATCAAGGATGGTCTCATCAATAACGAGTCTGGAAAATCATTTTCAGAAAATAATTCTTCTGATATATTCTCTATTAATCTTACATTATCATAGCCAATATATCCAAAAATACCTGCGCTCATTCTGGGTAAAGTTTTAGGCAAATCTAAAAGGGAATCATTCAATAATTTATTTAATGACTCAAATGGAGGTTCTTTTGTTGGAATAAAATTACCTATTTCAGACTGCTTTATAAAGGATTTATCGGATTCTGATTTCCACCACAAGTCAGGTTTTAGTCCTATAATGGAATGACGACCTCTTTTTGTACCCCCTTCAACAGACTCTAACAAAAAAGTGTTTGCATGATCTTTAAGCCTTATCATGATCGATACAGGCGTTATTGTATCTGAGATTATTGTTTTCCAAACAACCTGTGAGTTTTTCCTATTATATATTTTTTCAGATGGATTCATCTGTATTTACTGATTTTGTGAGTTAAATAATCTATCTATGTTTCCTTGGTAGAGTCTAACATTATAAGTGCCTTCTAGTGATGATAAGAATTGCTCAAATAGGTCACTTCTTATTTGATAATCAAGCCCTTCAACTTGTTCATTATCTCTTATTAATACATTATTATTTCTCGGAATTATCTCTAAAACTTTTCCAATTAAAATTTCGTCAGGGGATTTTCCAACAATTGTTTCATTCATATCTGCACTTAATATCCTATCATTAAAATCTTGGCTAAACTCCATAATAGGTTTGTTCCTACTGAATGGTTCTGATTTTTTTATTTCAATATTTAGTGATTCTCGTATTTCTTGAGATAAATTATTATTAACCAAAGCATCTTCAATCTCTGCTATAATTTCTTGTTCTTTTTTATCAAGTCTCTGTTTGATCATATCTGATGTAACTAAATCACGTACATCTGCGAAAGATCTAATATATGGTTCATTTATTGCATTTAATTTTATCCAAATATAACTATCTTCGGTTTCTACTACCTCTATAAAATCTCCTATATTTGAATTAAATAATTTTTCTAGCAATTGATCATTTTGTGTAATGCTGATGTCATTGTTATTGAAGTCTTTACCATTTATGTCAATCTTTGAAAAGTTGGTGAGGTTAATTTTGTTTTTGTCTGCAACTTCCTGGATGTTCATGCCAGAAAGGAAGTCATCTTCAATTGAAAAGAATACATCATCCATAAGACTTTGGGCTGATTCAAGTTTAATCTCTTCTTCAATTGTTGAGGCCAACTCGTTTAGAGGTGGAGTAGACCCTTCATATATTTCATCAACATAAACAATTGATAAACCGAGTAGCCCATCAATTGGATCACTAAATGTTTTAGCATCAATATTGAATGCTATTTCAGCGAGATCAGAGTCTAAAATATCACCTTTCTGGATGTTTCCAAGGTAATCATCGCTTCTGGATAAATCATATAAGTCAAGAAGTACATCAAAGCTCACATTTTTAGATTGTATTAAAAATTCTTCTGCTGTTATTAAATCATCAAAAAAGAATTGATAAACATCTCTCGTTTCTTCAACTTTGAAGCTGTCAATGTTTTCACTGTAATAATCTTGAATTTCTTTTTGTGATAGTGAAATATTATTTTTCAAACCATCAGCATTTATGATTAGTGCTTCAAAATCTCTTGTCTCAGATTTTCTGTAACCATTTTTAAACTTATCATAAAATTCCAATAGTTCTCTCTCAGATGGTGTTTTTACGATTATATTTTTTTTTGGTATTTCAATGTAATTTATTACTTTTTCTGTGGAATTATAATCGTTTATAATATTAAGTAATGTGTTAGGTATATAATTTTTGTTGGCAATTAAACTGTACAACTGATTTTGTTTGTTAGCGTTCAGCTCACTGATTAAAAAACTCTCTTCAGAGTAACCAGAAAATGATAACAATTGCCTATATTTTGCTTTGTTAAAAACTCCATCAGATTTGAATGTATCATCATTAACAATTTTTTGTGCAACGAATTCTTCTGGTATATTGATCCCATATTTATTTAGTTCGATTTGTAAAATTATTTTACGTATCAAATTTTCAATTGCTATTTTATCAATGCCCAGTGACAAAGACTCATTGAATGAGATTTGTTTATTTAATTGTGAGCTAATCGTTGATAGTTGATAATTATATTCATTTACCAATTCATCAAGGCTTACCTCATTCCCATCAATTTCCATTGCTACAGAATTCTTGTAGTTTCCAAAAATATCTTGAATTCCCCAGACTGCAAAACTTAGAATTAATATACCAATTAATAATTTTACGAATGGTCCTGCAACCGATTTTCTTAATGTATTTAACATTTTTAATTACTCACAATCATTCCGTATTTGTTCATGTCCGTAATATAAGGTAATATATATAAAATTTCTATTATTTTATTGTGAACATTATAGCCATGTTTATAAAACAAGATAGGGGCATAAAATGACTTTTAATACAGATTTACCAA
>CALJEH010000040.1 GCA_938074435.1 uncultured Alphaproteobacteria bacterium | reverse complement strand
CGTGCAATGGTTGTTGTATCTGTCATCTTGTGTCTGATCTAATATTATCTACAATGGAGTCAATTTGATTTGCAAGATTGATATCTTTTTCTGTAATGATTCCTTTATCATGTGTTGTTAGCTCAATATGAACCATGTTATAACTATTTGACCAATCCGGATGATGGTCTATTTTTTCTGCTTCAATTGCTACTTTATTCATGAATAACCAGGCAGTTTTGAAATCTTGAAACTTGAAATCTTTTACTAATTTAGTTTGTCCTGGATTTGTAGCCCAAGGGAATCTTCTTGATTTAACGGTCATAAATTACTTCAATTGTATTTTAATTTGATTATAAACATTCTTAAAATTGTTAGTGTGATTATATAATAATCATATATTGCACTTGATTTCTAGTTCTACAAGCACTTATATATATATATAGTATAAGAAATTTTATGGAGACAAAAATGGAACCAAACACTTATAGTAAATCCTCTTACGCTGCAGCCGAAATTGATCATGGTTTACGAACTTACATGTTACGAGTATATAATTACATGGCTATTGGTCTTTTAATCACTGCTTTGGTAGCTTATTTCGCAGCTGTTTCTGGTGTCTACATTGCTCTAGCACAAACTCCGCTAATTTGGATAATCATGCTTGCACCTCTCGGGATGGTATTCTATCTTAGTGCGAGAATTTCAAGAATGTCTTTCAGTGCAGCACAAACATCTTTCTGGGTTTTCTCAGGTCTAATGGGATTATCATTGTCATATATTTTCCTTGCATATACAGGAAACAGTATTTCTCGCGTTTTTTTAATAACCTCAGGTGCCTTTGGAGCTCTTAGTATCTATGGGTATACTACGAAAAAAGATCTATCAGCATGGGGTGCTTTCTTATTTATGGGACTTGTAGGCATTATTCTGGCTTCCATCGTAAATATATTTATCGGTTCAAGTGGAATGCAATTTGGAATATCTGTGTTAGGTGTTCTAATTTTTGCAGGGTTCACAGCATATGACACGCAGAAAATAAAAGAAATTTATTATCACGGTGATAGTTCTGATACATCAGGTCGAAAAGCAATAATGGGTGCATTAAGATTGTATCTTGATTTCATCAACCTGTTCATATTGTTGATTCAATTATTTGGACAAAGAAGATAGTAATTTAAATAATTCTATATTTATTTTTATCTTTTTCTAAGATTTTTAAAACAAGGGGAAGCTCACTTCCCCTTTTTAATATCCTACCATCTGTACTTTTGACTTGATACATTCCTTGAGAGTTTTTTAGCTTTGGAATTTTACAAATACTAAACTGAGGTAATTCGTTTGTTTTCTTATACACGGAAAAAATTGCCTGATCATTTAAAGTATCAATTGTATAATCCTTCCATTCTCCTGAAACGACTTTCCGCCCATATATAATTAGTATTGAATTAAGTTCCTCACGTGAAAATGCTGTAATTTTATTTTGTATATTTTTTTTTGGAGAATTTGAGGAATTCTCCCAATCGTTCTTTGTGTTTAAAGGTGAATATTTTTTTATATTTAAAATATTTGTCATCGAACCAATTTGTATTTCCATTTTAAGTTTAGCACACATAAAAAAAATCACTATTAGAAAGATAATCTGTTGGAAAATAAATTATTGTTACTTATATAAATAAAACATCACTTATTCAATAAATAGGGAATTGTTGGGGAAAAAAATGGCAAAACAACCGATAAAAAAAGAATTCACAGCTGAGGTAAGTAGATTACTTCAAATTCTCACTCATTCTATATATTCAAATAAAGAAATATTTCTTCGAGAACTAATATCAAATGCATCGGATGCTTGTGATAAATTAAGATACCTAGCAGCAAAACAGTCAGACCTCAAAACTGAAGAGTTAAAAATAAATATAAAAATCGATGAAAAGACTAAATTGATTACCATCTCTGATAATGGGATTGGAATGACGTCTGAAGAGTTGGCAGAAAATCTAGGAACCATCGCAAAATCAGGAACAAAATCTTTTATTGAAAGTTTATCTGAAGATAAAAGTAGTACTATGCAAATTGGGCAATTTGGTATTGGTTTTTATTCTGCCTTTATTGTATCCAATAATGTAAAAGTGATCTCTAGGAAGTATAATTCTGAAGAGGTTAATTTATGGGCATCTGATGGAACAGGATCCTATTCAATCGAAAAGTACACAAACGAGCATTCAATTGGCACAAGTATTATCATTGAGATAAATGAGGAATCAAAAGATTTTCTAGAATATGTCAATTTGAAAAGCATTATAACAAAATACTCAGATAATATTAACTTCCCAATTTTCATTACCGGACGTGATAGTAGCCCAGATGAACAAATTAATTCAGCAAGCGCAATCTGGGTGAAGGCGAAGACAGATGTTACAGAGCAGCAATACCAGGAACATTATAATCTTATAAGTCATAATTTTGACAAACCATTATCAACAATACATTACAAAGCTGAGGGTAGATATGAGTACAATGTTCTATTATATATACCTTCAGCTAGACCATTTGACTTATTTGATCAACAAAGAAAAGCTAAGTTAAAGCTCTACGTAAAAAGAGTATTAATCAGTGAAGATACCGAGATTATCCCAGCATATTTTAGATTTGTAAGCGGTGTAATTGATTGTGCAGATATTCCT
The DNA here is from genome assembly GCA_938074435.1 of uncultured Alphaproteobacteria bacterium. Lineage (GTDB taxonomy): Bacteria > Pseudomonadota > Alphaproteobacteria > Rhizobiales > TMED25 > TMED25. The sequence goes on along the minus strand of CALJEH010000040.1, from coordinate 4,128 downwards.
CTTACAGTGAGTCGAGAAGTACTTCAAGAAAATCATATACTATTATCAATAAAAAATGCTGTAAAAAACAGAATTATTTCTATGCTTACAAAAATGGCTAAGGATGAAAATGAAATTTATGAAACCTTATGGAAAACATTCGGTGCTGTCATAAAAGAAGGTATTTATGAAGATTTTGAAAAAAAGAGCGAGCTATTAAAATTATTTAGATTTAATTCTACAAAATCCGATAAAGAATTAAGGTCACTTGATCAATATATAAAAGATCTTAAAGAAGGTCAGAAATCTATTTATTATATAACTGCGGATGATTTTGAATCCGCGATTGCTAACCCAATATTGGAAGGCTTTAAGGCGAGAGATGTTGAAGTAATAATCCTTACTGATCCAGTGGATAGTTTTTGGACTACAGTTCAGAACTTATATGAAAATTATGAATTAAAGCATGTAGCTCATGCAAAAGATGAAATAGCTGATATAGATATCACCGATAAATCTCATAAAAAAAATAATAAAAATGATAACAGCTCTAATTTATCCGATCTACTGCCACTAATATCAAAAATTTTGGTAGATAATGTAAGTGAAGTAAGGAGTAATGCGAGTCTAGTTGAAAGTCCAGCTTGCATTGCAATTGCAGATAATGGTTATGATAAGACGATGCAGAAGATACTAAATGAGCGCCAAGGATTTCAAGCAAGTAAACCTGTACTAGAAATTAATCCAAATCACCCTATCTTCGAGTTAATTCAGAAGAAAGCAAAAAACAATAAATCTAAACAAGTAGAAACATTAGTAAGGATACTACTGGATTATGCTTTAATTATGGATGGTGAGAAACCCCATAATATAAAAACATTCGGAAAAGACATACTTGAGTTATTGAATAATGTAAATTAAAGACTCGATCGCTTATAAGTCAAAATGCAACATTTAATAATGAATTGATAGTGAGTCTCTAATATCTCCTGATTTTGGAGGTATAAACTTGGTTAAATCAATGCCAACAACTGCAGATTTGTACTCAGCAAGTGTAGGAGTTCTTCCCAAGATTGCTGATAATACAACAACTGGAGTAGAAGCTAATAGTGACTCACCCTTTTTGGCATTTGAGTCTTCTACAACACGACCTTTGAACAACCTTGTTGATGTTGCAAGTACAGTATCGCCTTTCGCAGCTTTTTCTTGGTTACCCATACATAAATTACAACCTGGCCTCTCTAGATAAAGTATATTCTCGTATTCTGTACGCGCTGTATTCTTTGGATTTGTATCATCAAAATGAAATCCTGAGTATTTTTGCAGAATCTCCCAATCACCTTCTTCAGTTAGCTCATCTATAATATTGTATGTAGGCGCAGTAACAACTAGTGGTGCATTAAATTTAACTCCACCCTCAGCTTTTTCAAGATTGCTTAGCATTTTTGCTACAATTTTAAGATCGCCCTTATGAACCATACAAGATCCAACAAATCCAAGGTCTACCTTCTTGTCAGCTTTATAATAAGAAATCGGTCTGATTGTATCGTGTGTATATCTCTTTGATATATCGATATTTTCAACATCTGGGTCCGCAATCATTGGTTCAACTATTTTGTCAAGATCAACAGTCACTTCTGCGTAATATTTTGCATTTGCATCAGGCTTTAATGTTGGTTTTTCATTTGTTTTTATTTGATTAATTCTTTTGTTAGCAATGTTAACTAGATTATTGAGCATACCACTTGAGTTATCCATACCTTTCTCAATCATATTTTCTATTCTAGATATTGCTATTTGTAGTGACTCAATTAAGGTTTCATCATTTGAAATACAAATTGCAGCTTTTGCTTTCATTTCTGCAGACCAATCTGTAAATGTAAATGCCTGATCTGCAAGTAGTGTACCAATATGGACCTCAATTATTCTACCTTGGAACACATTTTCATCAAATTGTTCAAGCATTTGAGCTTGTGTAGCGTGAACAACATCTCTAAAATCCATATGGCTTTCCATTTTACCTTTGAAAGTAACTTTAACTGACTCTGGGATAGGCATTGAAGCTTCGCCAGTTGCTAATGCCAGGGCGACTGTTCCTGAGTCAGCACCAAAAGCGACACCTTTTGACATTCTCGTATGAGAGTCACCTCCTATAATTATTGACCAATCATCAACGGTTATATCGTTAAGAACTTTGTGAATAACATCAGTCATGGGGTGATAATTCTCTTTTGGATCGCGGCCAGTAATGAGCCCAAATTGATTCATAAATTTCATTAATTTTGGTGTGTTTTGCTGGGCTTTTAGGTCCCAAACTGATGCTGTATGGCATCCTGATTGATATGCACCATCTATGGTAGGCGCAATAGTTGTTGCTGCCATTGCTTCTAATTCTTGTACGGTCATTGGACCAGTAGTATCTTGCGAACCAACTATATTTACCTTCACCCTCACATCAGAACCTGCATGCAGGGTAGTTCTATCATCAACTCCAATTGCATTAGCGTTAAATATCTTCTCTACCGCGGTCATTCCTTGATTTGGAATTGATACAATATTTGTTTCTGCATAGGGTGAATTCAAACTAATTTTTAAGATCTGACATGCAAGATTTTGAAGTTTTTTCCCAAATACAACTGCATATGAGCCACCTGCTCTGATAAAATCGAGATTTTGTTGTGTAAATGAAGATGATATATCAACTAATTCTTTCTGACCTGTTTCATCATAGAGTTTCTTTGTTTTTGTATTAATTTTTAGTATAGTACCAGTATCAACTGAGTAAGTCTGTGTGAGAATAGGGTTTCCGTCATTGTTTAATATTGGATGTCCATTATTATCAAGAGCCTTAATCCAATTCTTTAAGTTGATACCGATGCCACCAGTAACCTCAACAGTTGTTTGAAATATTGGTGAGATTCCGTATGAACCTGCAACGATGGGCGCAAAATTCACAAATGGCACATACGGGCTTGCTTTTTTTCCAGTCCATAAGGCTACATTATTCACACCAGACATCCGAGATGAACCAACTCCCATAGTACCCTTTTCAGCTATGAGCATAATTTGTTTGCCTGGGTATTTATTTTTTAGTTCAAGAATTTGAGATTGTGCCTCATCAGAAATAAAACATTTTCCATGTAATTCTCTATCTGCTCTTGAATGGGCCTGATTTCCAGGAGAGAGTAGATCCGTTGAAATATCACCCTCTGCAGCAATGAAGGTTACGACATCTATTTCTTCTTCAACATCAGGGAGGTTTGTGAAGAACTCAGCATTTGCATAGCTTTGTAGGATATCTGTTGCAATTTTACTACCATTTTCATAGGCTTCTTTGAGACTCTTGATATCCGCATCATATAGAAATACCTGACTTTTGAGAATATTACTGGACTGTTGGGCTGTCTTTTCATTGTCACCTAATGCAAGATCAATTAGGACTTCTATGGATGGACCACCTCTCATATGAGATAATAATTCAAAAGCAAATTTATTATCTATTTCTGTAATCTGAAGTGAGCCCAATATGATTTCTTTTAGAAATCTTGCTTTTTCTTTTGCTGCCCCAGTTGTACCTGGCAACGTATTGTAAATTAGATGATCTAAGCAATCTTTTTTATGAGCGGTACTTTGTTTTATGTGGCTAATTAGTTCTATAACTGTTTGACTATCTTCAATTGGTTTTGGGTTAAGACCCTCTTTTTTTCGTGTCTCTATATCTTTTAAATAATTTTCATATGCACTCATTTTTTGCTCATTTTTTATCTTCTAATTAACCTAAATTTTTATATTGTTTTACCATGATAGAATAGACATTCAAGTATATTTTGATCGTGTAAGTATTTAATGTTATCTATATAATTATAAATAAACAAACACAATTTTATGCTTATGAAATTACACATACAAGGTTTGAATTTTTCTTATGGAGAAAAAAAAGTTTTTGAAGATACTAACATTGATATTTCAGCTGATAAAATAACAGTTCTTTCTGGTAAGAATGGAACAGGAAAGTCGACTTTATTAAAGTTGATCGCAGGTATAGAAAGGTGTGATGAAGGTGATATTTCATTTTCAGATAAAAATGGTTCAATTTTCTCACCAAAAGGTATGATTGCGTATCTTGGCCATAAATTAGTATTAAAAGAA
>CALJEH010000039.1 GCA_938074435.1 uncultured Alphaproteobacteria bacterium | reverse complement strand
AAAGTAATGATAGTAGCTATAAAAAAGATTTATTTGATGATCAAGATGTTACAAATGATAACGAAAATGATCTTAAACAATTCATTTTAAATTCAATTGTTGAATTAGAAGCCTTGCAAAGTATTATCAGAGCGCATTAACATAATTAAATATTAATTTTTTTTTCTGATGATGAAAATAATTGGTAGTGTCCACAAAATCCCAACTACAATAAAATAAAAGATTTCGATAAAAAGTATGTCTTGTCGAAGAATAAATACTCCAATCCTCATTGAAATTAGAATATATATAAATAAATATATTAATAATAATATGGTGAATGATAGCTTTTGAATTGTCTTCATCTCAAAACTTTTTAAAATTATAAATATATTGTCAATGATAACACAATTTAGGAATATAAAACGAGATATTAATGAGGATCATGTTCTAACCTGGGAAGTATTTATGATTGTGGTTTTAGTGGCTCTGATTGTGATTGGTGGTATTACTCGTTTAACAGAATCTGGATTATCTATTACTGAATGGTCACCTGTAACTGGGATTTTTTTCCCACTCTCAGATGTTTCGTGGAACAATGAATTTGATAAGTATAAGCTAATACCGGAGTTCATATTAATGAATCCTGAAATGACATTGCATCAATTCAAGATTATTTATTTTTGGGAATGGTTTCATAGATTTATTGCAAGGTTTTTGGGTTTAGTCTTTTTTATTCCCTATATTTATTTCATCTACCATAAGAAATTATCTCGTATTGAAAATAAATTCTTGCCGATCATACTGCTTTTGGGGATTATTCAAGCCTTTGTTGGATGGTATATGGTAAAGAGTGGCTTGTCAGAAAATATAAACGTAAGCCAATATAGGTTAGCGATGCATCTTTCTATTGCTTTTTTAATCCTCGGTGCAATATTTTTATTGGCGCAGTATAGGTATCAAAAGTTTATAGAAACTAATATTGGTATACCAAGTAATTATAAAATTTCCTCTTATATGCTAGTTGGTTTTATCTTTTTGCAAATTATTTTTGGTGCTTTTATGTCAGGCCTCAGGGCTGGAAAAAGCTATAACACATGGCCTTTATTAGACGGTGAAATAATACCAGATGGTCTCTTTGCAATATCTACATGGTATCTAAATTTTTTCGAGAATATACTAACAGTACAATTTGATCATAGAATGCTCGCCTATTTTATTATTGTATTGATCTTTGTACAACTTAAATGGATGAGACGAATATCAAGTAAAACAATCTATAGATCAACGCAATATTTATTTTTATTCATTTTTTTGCAAATTGTGATTGGTATTTTTGCAATTTTGTATCAAGTGCCGATATATCTAGGAATAATTCATCAAATTGGCGCAGTGCTGGTCTACCTTTTTGCATTACGCCAATTTTATCTGTTAAATTTATGTGAGATTAAACTTTGTCAAGCGCCTCTTTAAGGTCAGTGATAATATCGGATACATCCTCAATTCCAACAGACAATCTGACAACATCTTTAGCTGCTCCAGCGGCTTCAAGTTGTTCTTCTGTTAGTTGGCTATGCGTTGTTGAAGACGGATGGATGATTAGGCTCTTCGCATCACCTATATTAGCCAGATGGCTAAATAATTTAACCTCGTTTACAAGTTTTACGCCAGCATCAAAGCCACCCTTAAGTCCGAAAGTAAAGACGGCTCCAGAACCACTAGGGCAATATTTTTTCGCCAAATCATTGTATTTGTTTGATTCTAAGCCAGCATAACTAACCCATGAAACTTTTGAGTGGGATTCAAGGAACTTTGCCACTTCGAGTGCATTTGATGAATGTTGTTTCATTCTTAATGGAACGGTTTCTATTCCATTTAAAATTAAGAATGCATTAAATGGTGAAATTGCGGGGCCAAGATCTCTTAAAGCAAGGAATCTGCAGACTATGGCATATGATATGCCCATTTCACCGAATGTTTCATGAAATTTGTAACCATGATAACTAGGATGGGGTTGGCTTAAATCAGGGTATTTGTTATTTTTAGACCAATCAAAGTTTCCGCCGTCAACAATAATCCCTCCAACTGAATTACCTTGGCCACCTAGAAATTTAGTTAATGAATGGATTATGATATTTGCGCCATGATTAAATGGTTTACAAAGGTATGGTGTGGCCATGGTGTTATCAACTATAAGAGGTACACCAGCATCTTCGGCTACTTTGGCAATAGGTTCCAAATCAGTAATTATGCCTCCAGGATTTGCAATTGATTCAACAAAAATTGCTCGCGTCTTTTCATTTATTAGCCTCTTGTAGCTGTCTATTTCATTCTCATTTGCCCATTGAACATTCCAATCAAATTTTTTGAATGAATGGTTGAATTGATTTATTGACCCGCCATAAAGCTTATTGGATGCAATGAATTCATTTCCAGGACTCATTAATGGATGAAATGCAAGAAATTGTGCTGCATGTCCAGAAGCAACTGCCAATGCTGCTGTTCCACCCTCAAGTTCTGCAACTCGTTTTTCGAGCACATCCTGAGTGGGATTCATAATTCTTGTATATATATTACCAAAAGCCCTTCCAGCGAATAAGTCTGCTGCATGGTCATTATTTTCAAATACATATGATGTAGTTTGATAAATTGGTGTAGCTCTTGCGCCTGTTGTTGGATCCGGAGCTGCACCAGAGTGGATTGCTTTGGTATTAAAACCCTTTGAGTCTGTCATATAAATTCTCCCTATTTTATTATGTGCCTAACTTATCATGTTTTTCATATTTTATGATTTTATCTTTTTATTGCAGAATGTAAATTTATACTAATTTTCTTCATTTAATTAGAATTATATTTTATCTTATGTTTGGCAAGAAGTTGTTTAAAATTCTATTATAAAAAATATACTAGTTAATAATATTTTTTTATGAAGGTATTATGATACCATAAACATAATTTATTGTTTTTATTTAATAAAAAGAAATTAATTGACATTATTCCTGTTTATTGTATTTATGCATTATTTATAAGAGGA
>CALJEH010000038.1 GCA_938074435.1 uncultured Alphaproteobacteria bacterium | reverse complement strand
ATTAATTTTCTTTTTAAATAATTCCATAATTTGAGCATCGTCTGTGATTTTTTTATTTATTTCAGATATTTGTAATTTCCTATGAGCTTCTATTAATAATTGAAATTGAAATATTTGAGGAGTTTGAGTAGCAAAAAGATTTGACCTATCAACTGTACGTATAATTTTTTTATCAATTTTTTTGATTGTGTCATTAATCATTGTTACTGGAACTACACAATCGTAACCTTCTATTGCATTTAATAGTCCTTTTATTAATTTAGTGTCAAAATTAGGTCTTGCTGCATCATGTATAATAACAAAATCAGGGCTCCTTGTTTCTATATGCCTTAAGCAATTGTAGACACTCTCAATTCTGTTTTTACCGCCAGTAATTATTTCAATTTTATTATTATCTCTGTATTTTTCTTTAATTGGTTTTAAGTAAATGTGGTGATCAGGATTAGATGCAATAATAATATGATCAATAATATTAGCATCCAAAAATTTATCAATTGAGTTCTCTAAGACGCTTTTTTTATTTAAGGGTAAGAATTGTTTTGGAATGCTCGCATTATTAAATCTTTCACTATTTCCCGCAGCGCATATGATAACAAATATTTTCATTAATGATCTATTGATATTTAAATTAAAATAATCTAATAATATAATGATTAGTTTTTAATCACATAGTTAATATGCCACTTTTTTAATCATATTGCACTAATAATTTGTTCTAATGGAAACCAAGTTGAAAAAAATTGACATTGATGTAGATGGTTTATTAAGAACTATTAAGTATCCACTTATGATTATTGATGAGTATGACTCAATTATTGCATCTAATGATGATGCTGAAATGTTTTTTGGTTTAAGTAGGAATATTCTAAATAAATATAAATTTACAACTCTATATCCTAATACATCATCCATGTATTATCTAATCCAACAATCTAGAGATAAGAAAACTACAATTAGAGAATACTCATTAATATTAAATAATCCAATTAATCAAAAAGAACGTGAAGTAGATATTCAGGTATCACCATTTGAGGATTCGAATTTACTTCTATTGATCTTTATAGAACGGGGTATTGCTAAAAAATTTAATAAACAATATATGCAGGCTGGTTCTACCAAGTCACTTGTTGAAATGTCATCAATATTAGCACATGAGATAAAAAATCCATTATCTGGCATTAAGGGAGCTGCGCAGTTACTATTAGATGGTGCAAATGATGAGAATAAATCATTAATAAATATCATCTGTGATGAGACTGATAGGATCAATAATTTAATAAATAGTATGGAAGTATTTTCAGACAATACTCAAATAAAAAAAGAAAAGCTAAATATGCATACTATTTTTAACCATGTAAGATTGATTGCTGAAAATGGTTTTGCAAAAAATATAAATTTCATAGAACGATTTGATCCATCACTTCCTGATATCAAAGGTAATAAAGATTTATTAATTCAAGTTTTGCTAAATCTAATTAAAAATAGTTGTGATGCTATTAAAGATAATCAAAATATTGGTGAGATAATATTAAGTTCCTCTTTTCTGTCAAGTGTCAGGATAAGCCTTCCAACATCCAACAAAAGATTAGAATTACCACTTTGTTTTTCCATTGAGGATAACGGAGGGGGCATTGATAAGGATTTAATTGATAATATTTTTGATCCATTCATTACAAGTAAAAAAGATGGTAAGGGTTTAGGTTTGCCTATAGTTGCAAAAATCATACAGGATCACGATGGAGTTATTGAATGTGAACAAACTAATAAAGGTATAAAGATGTCAATTTTATTTCCAATGTCAAACTAAAGTAAAAAAATGAAAAATATTAAGATAATCGTTGCCGACGATGATAAAGCAATAAGGCTTGTCCTTCAAACTGCACTAAAACGTGCTGGATTTGAAGTAACCACAGCTGAAAATGCAGCTGCTCTCTGGAATTGTGTCCAAGAAAATTTCGCTGATTTAATAATTACTGATGTTGTTATGCCAGATGAAAATGCTTTTGATTTGATACCCAAAATAAAAAAAATTAATCCAAATATTCCAATTATAGTTATGAGTGCTCAAAATACACTCATGACAGCAATAAAAGCAAACGAATTAGGAGCATTTGAATACATTCCAAAACCATTTGATATTACAGAATTAATATCAATAGTTAATCGGTCAATTAAAGAGAAAAAAGAATCCATAAATAATGATATTGATCAAAAAGAGGATTTTCCTTTAATTGGTAGATCAAAAAGTATGCAAGATGTTTATAGGATTATGGCAAGACTAATGAATTCTGACCTTACAGTTCTAATTACTGGAGAGTCTGGAACAGGTAAAGAATTAATAGCAAAGGCGCTACATGAATTTGGCACACGTAAGAATTCTACATTTGTGGCAATGAATATGGCAGCAATACCTCAAGATCTCATTGAGTCTGAACTTTTTGGTCATGAGAAAGGTGCTTTTACTGGAGCAATTGATAAAAAAATTGGAAAGTTTGAGCTAGCAAATGGCGGGACTTTATTTCTAGATGAAATTGGTGATATGCCCATAGAAGCGCAGACAAGACTTTTAAGAGTCCTACAAGAAGGAGAATTTTTAAGTGTTGGTGGGACCAATCCTATTATGACAAATGTTCGTATCATAGCTGCAACAAACAAATCACTTGCTGAGCAAATAAAACTTGGAGCTTTTCGTGAAGATCTCTTTTACAGAATCAATGTAATACCAATTAAATTACCTCCTTTAAGGCAACGAAAAGATGATATTCCAGCTTTAGTTAATCACTTTATTTCTTCCAATCTAAATCAAACCTCATCTTTCACTATTGAAAAAGAAGGAATTGAGTATTTAAAAAGTTATGATTGGCCAGGTAATATTAGAGAATTAGAGAATTTTATTAAGAGAGTTATAACATTATACCCTGAAGAGGTTGTGTCTCAGGAGGTAATTAAAAATGAATTTTCGATATTAGGTACAGGTAATTTGATAAATGAAAATAAGAATTTAAAATCACTTGAAGATTATATAGTCACATATCTAAGCCGTTTCTCCATAGATCAGTTTGATGATAGTGATAAAGGCTTATATCAGAGTGTTTTACTTGAATTTGAAAAGCCAGTTCTAAATTATGTTTTAAAAGCTACAGGTGGTAATCAGATTAAAGCTTCGAAGATCCTCGGCTTAAATAGAAATACACTTCGAAAGAAGTTAAGGTTATTGAATATTGAATATTCAAAAATCTATGACTAAGAATAAAGTAATAATAAATTAATATAAAATTTATCATTAAAAAATATTATATAATACATTAAATTATAATTATGAGTTTTATTCAAACATCAAAGTTTTTTAATCCATTCAAGTCAATCCTCTCTAGTTATGGAGAGGTTTTATTTAATATTGCTATTTTATTTTTAGCAATATTCCTAATTTCTTCTACTTGGCTAATATTGACTGGACAAGTTTATATCCCTTCAAATACTGTTATTTTTTTACTTTTTGCTGCAAATACTGTTTTTATCGCAATGATGGTTTTGCTAATCATAAGTAAGTTTTCACAGATATTACTCGCAAGGAAAAAAAATATTGCAGGTGCAAGCTTGCAAATTAAATTAATAACTTTATTTGGTATTGTTTCAGCATTACCTGCATTAGTAGTGGCTGTACTTGCAACGATTACACTTGATAGGGGGTTGGATAAATGGTTTTCAGATAGAACAAAGTCTATGCTTGAGAAATCAAATATTGTTGCAAATAGTTATTTAAGAGAGCATTCAAACAATTTAAGAGCTGAAATAGATGCAATGAAATTAGATTTAAATAATTCTGCCAATGTTTTTGAAACAAATATTAATGCTTTTGCAGAGTATTTTCTTAGACAAGCAAAATTAAGAAAGCTAAGCGGTGCATACATTATTAATAAAGAAGGAAATGTATTAATTAGTACAACCACACCTGCATATGAAATTGGCTATTCAAAGCCACAACCACTGTCTTTCAATCGAGCGGACCAAGGTGACATAGTTATTTTTAAACCAAATGATTATAATATGGTTAGTGCATTTGTATTACTTCCAGATTTCATCGATGGTTATTTGCTTATATATAAGGCTGTTGATCCTCTTGTTATAAATCATCTAAAACAATTAGAATTAACAACCAATGAATATACTGATCTTGAAAAAAGAAGGTTTGACACACAAATTACATTTGCATTGCAATATGTTGGTTTTTCCTTGGTTTTTTTAACTGTTGCAATATGGTTTAGTATTTACTTTGCAAATAGATTATCAGCGCCAATTGCAAGGCTAATTTATGCATCAAAACGTGTTTCAGAAGGTGATTTAGGAGTTAACATTGAAAACAAGTCAAAGATTGATTATGACATGTATAACCTAGTTAATACATTCAATAATATGACCTCTGATTTAAAGCATCAAAGAGAGAATCTTATATCAAGCAACCAACTATTAGACGAAAGACGAAAATTTACTGAAGCTGTTTTATCTGGTATTACCTCATGTGTTTTAAGTATTGACAATAATGGCAACATCCAAATTGCAAACACTGCTGCATGTAGCTTTTTCAATAAAGAACTTAGTGAAATTCTAGGGATAAATATTATTGATATAATGCCACAATTCTCCGATATTCTAATAAAAGCATATAAAAATCGAGAAAATATTGATGAGTATATTACTGTTAAAATCAATGACCATAACAGAAATCTGCACATTAAGATAACCAAAGAAGAAAAATCTACAAAAAGCTCTATGGTTATTGCCTTTGATGATGTTACAGATTTGGTTGACGCTCAAAGAACGTCAGTTTGGGCTGATGTAGCAAGACGTATTGCACATGAAATTAAAAACCCACTAACGCCCATTCAGCTTTCTGCAGAAAGACTAAAAAGAAAGTATAAGGATCAAATAGTAAGTGATCTTGAAGTATTTGAAGACTGTACTGACACCATAATAAGGCAGGTAGCTGACTTAGGAAAAATAGTCGATGAGTTTTCGGCTTTTGCCAAAGTCCCATCAGCAAATATGAACAAATATGATATTTGTGATACCATAAGACAAGCTGTATTACTCCAAAAGATAACTTTTGAATCAATAAAAATTAAAATCAATCTTCCGGAAGATGAAATTATATTTAATTTTGATAGAAGATTGATTAGTCAAGCATTGATAAATTTAATTAAAAATGCATCCGAATCAATTTTCTCAAACAATAAGAATATTACCGAAGGTTTAATTGAAATATCATTAAATGATTTAGGTGAAGAAGTATCAATCCAAATTAAAGACAATGGGATAGGTTTTCCATCAAATGACACTGATAAGCTACTTGAGCCATATTATACAACTAGGGAAATGGGCACAGGAATAGGGCTTTCAGTTGTAAAAAATATTATTGAAGTTCATAAGGGAATTATAAAGTTGGATAATAACTTAACAGAAAATAGTTCAATTATTGGTGCAATTGTAACATTAATCATACCAAAAACATTAAAAAATGACTTAGAGATAAT
>CALJEH010000037.1 GCA_938074435.1 uncultured Alphaproteobacteria bacterium | reverse complement strand
TGTTGGATTATTTAGATAATCACTTGAGAATATCATCCTTTTAATTTCAGGAAATATTCTTGCTATTTCCTCATCAACCCTCTCAATCCCTCTTCCACTTGGAATTATGGTATCCTGAGAGTGGCAGCTTTTACACTCTTTAATTATTCCTTCTGTGTGCCCACATCTATGACAAATATATTGAGAATTATTTTTATGTAGCACTAACCAAGTATCACAGTTTGGACAATCAACTCTTACACCACACTTGCCACAAATTGAGAGAGGAGAATATCCTCTTCTATTTAAGAATAATAATGATTGTTCGCCACGCACATAGTTGGCTTTTATGTCCTCTACTAATTCGGTAGGCAAGAAAGACTCTTTAACTTTGTTAGCTTTCCTCATATCTATAAATTTTATAGTTGGAAGCTGTGTTCCATGAAATCTATTTTCTAATGAAGTTCTTTTAAATTTATTTTGCCTAACATTATCATATGATTCAACTGAGGGTGTTGCTGTTGAGAGAATGCAGGCTATATTTAGTTGCTTTGATTTGAGTATTGCCATATCCCTCGCATTATAAATTATGCCTTCCTCTTGTTTGTAAGATTGATCATGTTCTTCATCAACAATAAGTAGCCCTAATTTTTTGAAAGGGAGGAACAAGCTTGAGCGCGCCCCAATTATTAAATTTATCTCCTTATTCAACACCCCAAACCAAATACTCCTTCTTTGGTTTTCAGTTAAGCTAGAGTTCCACTCAGCAATCTGGTTTTTATATCTTTTCTTTAAACTGTGAACAAAGTCGTGAGTTAGTGTTATTTCAGGAAGAAGTATCAGTACCTGATCACCTTGATGTAATATCACATCAACCGCTGATAGATAAACCTCTGTTTTTCCAGATCCTGTAATACCATCCAGTAATACTACTTCCTTATTTTTAATTGAATTAATAAGAACTCTTGATGCTTTCAGTTGTTCTGAATTTAATTCTATTTTTGTGTCTAAATTAATTTTAGTTATATTTTCATGTTTTGCTTCTTTGATTAAGATTTCATTCTTTATCATCCTGGTTATGATTGAATTTGATATAGCGGTTTTGGCAATTAATGACCTTTTATCTATAGTATTATTTTGCTTGAATTCTTCTAAAACTATTTTCTGTTTTTTTGTAATTTTGGATTGATGAATAGGATTCATTCTTAAGACATAGCTTTCTCTAGATTTTTTTTGGAAAAATTGTTGTTTGAGTGAGGCTTTTAATACCAATCCCAATGGCATCAAGTAATAGTCTGAAATCCATTTAATAAAGTTCAACATATTTGTTGGTAAAATATATACTTCACCTTTCCCTGCCACTTCGATGATGGGTTTAATTTTAATATTATCTGGTTTCTTTTCCTTTTTATCAGCCCCCCAGACAACTCCATAAAGCTCCCTTTTGCCAAAAGAAACTTTTACTATAGTTCCTATTTCCAGGTTGTCCTCTGAGGTGTATGTGAAAGGTCTATCAATATTTATAGGTAACAGAACTGACAAAAATTTAAGTTTATTCATTTCTTATAATAAATTTTTTTGAATATTTAACTAAGTGATAATAATTATACCCTACGATAATAAGTCTAGGTAAATTTGATTTACTTGTCATTTATATATATAGATTCTTCCTATATTTAATATGATTGGAAAAAAGATGAAATTTTTTATTGATACCGCTGAAATTGATGAAATAGAAGATCTATCAAAAACAAATATGGTTGATGGAGTCACTACGAACCCATCCCTAATTGCTAAATCTGGGAAAGATATAAAAGAGACAATCTCAAAAATTTGTCAATTAATTCCTGGTCCTGTCAGCGCAGAGGTTACAGCTATCACTTCCGGGGAAATGGTTGAAGAGGGGAAAATTTTACATGACATAGCTCCTAATGTTGTAGTCAAAATTCCACTAACATGGGATGGGTTGGAAGCTTGTAATAAATTTTACAACTTAAAGATCCCAACAAATGTTACGTTATGTTTTTCTGCATCCCAAGCCCTTCTTGCTGCAAAAGCTGGAGCAACTTATATTTCACCATTCATAGGAAGATTGGATGATTCAGGAATTGACGGGGTAGAGTTAATTGGTCAAATCAGAAGCATCTACGACAATTATGATAACTTAAATACTCAAATTTTAGCCGCATCCATCAGAAATACAAATCATGTTATTCAAGTTGCAATGTTGGGTGCTGATGTGGCCACAATACCTCCAAAAATTTTAAAAGATTTGATAAAACATCCCCTCACAGACATCGGTTTAGAGAATTTTTTAAAGGATTGGGAAACAACAGGACAAAAAATAAGATAAAAGCATGTCAATGAATAACATATATGAAATTGATCTAGTTAAGGATGAGATTAATCATGCATTGAACTCGTGGATAGATTTTATAAAAAATGAGAAAAGAGCATCCCCAAATACGATTGATGCATATTATAGAGATATTGATGCTTTTATCTCGTTCTTAATTGAACATATAGGTGGTCCTTTATCTCTTAAAAATTTAGAAGCCTTGGTTGCCTCAGATTTTAGAGCTTTCATGGCAAAAAAAAGACGCGACGGTAATGGCTCAAAAACAATTGCTCGTGTGATGTCTAGCATTAGATCTTTATTTGAATTTTTAAATAAAATTGATGTGTTGAAAAATAATTCAATAAACCAAATAAGAATGCCTAAACTTCCAAGCAGTGTCCCAAAAGCATTGTCCATTAATCAAGCAAAAGAATTAATTGAGAACGATGAAATTAAGACAGAAAATCCTGACTGGGTTCATGAAAGAAATAGATCTATATTTCTTTTGTTATATGGCTGTGGTTTAAGGATTGCTGAGGCACTTGATTTAAACATAAAAGATACACCTGTTGAGGATTGGCAAGATACAATCAGAGTAAGAGGTAAGGGTAATAAATATAGAGAAGTCCCTATTTTACCAGAAGTAAGAGAGGGCCTAAAAAAATATCTTGATCTTTACCCAAAAAAATATAAATTCGATGATCCTTTATTCATTGGAGTTAGAGGTGAAAGGCTTAGTCCAAGGATTGTTCAATTACTCATGCAAAAAATGCGTTCAAATCTTAACTTGCCAGAAAACGCGACTCCGCATTCACTTAGACATTCATATGCAACACATCTCTTGCAAGCTGGTGTAGATCTTAGATCAATACAAGAGTTACTAGGTCATGCTAGTCTATCTACAACACAAATCTATACGAAAGTTAACGAGACTGAACTACTTGACATTCACAAGAAGGCCCACCCAAGAAATAGAACAAGCCATCTAAAGCTTGTATCTGATAATAGTTAGAAGAAATTATCTTATTTTTTTTAGAGTTACGCCAAGCATTGCTGGTGACTCTGCCATCACAATACCAGCACTTTTCATTGCTTCAATTTTTGTTTCAGCTGATCCAGAAGCTCCATCAACAATCGCCCCTGCATGACCCATTCTACGTCCAGGAGGTGCTGTAACACCAGCAATAAAACCAACCATTGGCTTCTTAATCTTGCTATTTTTTATAAACTCAGCCGCATCTTCTTCAGCAGAACCACCAATTTCACCAATCATTATTATTGCTTCAGTTTTATCATCAGAATTAAATTCTTCAATCACTTCTATAAAGTCAATTCCTTTAATAGGGTCACCACCAATCCCTACGCATGTAGATTGACCATAACCAACAGCTGTAGTTTGTGCAACCGCCTCATAAGTCAGAGTCCCTGAACGGGATACAATTCCAACTGATCCAGACTTATGGATATGCCCCGGCATTATACCAATTTTGCATTCTTCTGGTGTAATTATTCCTGGACAGTTTGGACCAATCAAAGTTGATTTCGATTTTTCAAGTGCGGCTCTCACCTCTAACATGTCTAATACAGGTATACCTTCTGTAATGCAGACAATTATTTCTATTTCAGCTTCTATTGCATCAAGAATTGCTGATGCTGCAAATTTTGGAGGTACATAAATCGAAGTTGCATTAGCACCAGTTTCTGAAACAGCATCAGAAACAGTATCAAAGACAGGTAAATCCAGATGAACGCTTCCTCCTTTTCCAGGAGTAACTCCCCCAACTAATTTTGTTCCATATTCTATGGCTTGCTGTGAATGGAACGTCCCATGCTTACCAGTAAATCCTTGGCATATAACTTTTGTAGTTCTATCAACTAAAATTGACATTAATTACCTTTCGATACAGCGCTTACAATTTTCTTTGCAGCTTCATCTAAATCGTTTGCTGAAATTATATTTAGTCCTGACTCATCAAGATATTTTTTGCCCAATTCAACATTCGTACCCTCCAATCTAACAACAAGAGGTATCGATAGATTTAGTTCATTTGCAGTGTCAATTATAGCCTGAGCGATAATTTCACAGCGCATGATCCCACCAAATATATTTACGAGAATGCCTTTTACGCTTTCATCACTTAAGATAATTTTGAAAGCATTCATCACTTGCTCTTTTGTTGCACCACCGCCAACATCAAGAAAATTTGCTGGCTTTTCACCATAAAGCTTTATGATATCCATGGTAGCCATTGCTAATCCGGCTCCATTGACCATACACCCAATTGTACCATCTAATTTTATATAGTTTAAACCATGCTTTGATGCTTCAATTTCTAATGGCTCTTCTTCACTTAGATCCCTTAAAGATAATATTTCTTCATGTCTAAAAAGTGCATTCGAGTCAAAGTTCATTTTTGCATCAAGGCAAAGAAATTGATTGTCTTCCGTGAGCACAAAAGGATTAATCTCAATTAAACTTGCATCTTTTTCGATGAATAACTTTAGTACGTTACTTAAAATTTCATTTAACTGATCAGATTGGGTTTCCCCAAGACTCAAAATATCTGATACTTTGCTTACATCATCTTTTGATAATTTATTTGTTACTGGATCAATAAATATTTTAGCAATTTTATGGGGAGATTTTTCTGCCACTTCTTCAATATCCATACCACCCTCAGAGGATGCAATTAGACAGATAGATTTTGTTTTTCTGTCGATAAGATACGATATATAGAACTCCTCTTTTATCTTGCAGCCATCTTCTATATATATTCTTTTTACTTCCTTACCTTCTGGACCCGTCTGTTTGGTAACCAGATTCATACCCATCATATTATTAAAAGCTTCATAAACATTTTCTTTGCTATTAACAACTTTAACACCTCCACCTTTTCCACGCCCACCTGCATGAATTTGAGCTTTAACAACCCAAATAGGCCCTTTCAATGTATCTATTTGCTTATCTAGTTCGTTTTGATTATATGCAACAAAACCATTCAAAATAGGTACATTGAATTGTTTGAGTAATTCTTTAGCTTGATGTTCGTGAATGTTCATAGATTTTTGATATTAATTAGCAATTGCTTATTTTAGATTTGGGGCAATCTTTTGACATGCCTCCACAAGGTTCTTAACAGAATTTACAGAGGAATCAAATTCTTCCTTTTCATCTTTATTAAGATTAATTTCTACAATCTTCTCAACGCCATTCTTACCTATAATCACAGGCACACCAATGTAGTAATCATTCACATCATATTCACCTTGAAGATAGGCTGCTGCAGGCAATAATCTCTTTTTATCTTTTAAGTATGACTCTGCCATAGAAATTGCGGAACTTGCGGGTGCATAATATGCTGAACCTGTCTTTAATAGTGCTACAATTTCTGCACCACCGTCACGCGTTCTTTGAACTATATCTGCAAGTTTTTTCTCAGTAATCCAGCCCATCTTGATTAGATCTGGGAGTGGAATACCAGCTACTGTAGAGTATCTTGTGAGAGGTACCATTGTATCTCCATGTCCACCAAGAACAAAAGCTGTCACATCTTCAACTGAAACATTCATTTCTTCAGCAAGAAATAGTCTAAATCTTGCCGAGTCAAGAACACCAGCCATACCACAAATCATGTTTGGCTTATGACCTGTTGCTTTTTGAAGAGCCCATACCATCGCATCTAGAGGATTTGTAATACAAATTACAAATGAGTTAGGTGCATATTTTTTTATGCCTTCTCCCACAGAGCCCATTACCTTTAGGTTAATTTCGAGCAAATCATCTCTACTCATACCGGGTTTACGAGGCACTCCTGCAGTAACAATAATAACATCTGAGTCAGCGATTGCACTATAATCAGAGGCTCCTTGTATTTTAGAGTCAAACATTTCTACTGTGCTAGCTTGGGCAATATCTAGAGCTTTACCTTGAGGAACCCCATCAATAATATCAAAAAGAACTATGTCTCCTAATTCCTTTAATCCTGACAATAGAGCCAATGTACCACCTATTTGACCAGCTCCAATAAGTGATATCTTATTTCTTCCTGCACCCATAATAATCCCTCTCTTTTTTAAACTTCAATTATATTATTTATGTATTCAGCTGATTGCATTTCCTCTAATCGTGAAACTGTCCTTTGAAAAATATTATCATCTTTTCCTCCAATCATTATATCTTTGGGAGCAGACTCAGCTAATATAAACAAGATCTTTTTTGTTTCATAAAATGTATCAATCAAATTTATAAATCTTTTTATTTCATTTCTTTTTTTTGGATCAATTACTGGAATATTTGAAATAAAAATCACATCATAATTTTTGGCTATTTCAATATAATCAGCAACACCCAATGGTTTAACACATAAATCTACATAGCTAAATAGAGCATATTTACCTGCCGATCTATCTATGAGTAATTCTCTGCCCTTAACAGTTAGAATTCTATTGCTAACTTCTATACTACCAATCAGATTTTGCCAAGTATCAATGTAGTATTTTTGATTTTTTTCATTATCTGGAAAAAAATAAACCTTCGTATCTTTTATCCTATCCATTCTGTAATCCTTGGATGCTTCCAGATTATATACATCCATATTCTCTTCTAATTTGTCAATAAATGGAAGAAATGTATCCCTGTTTAGACCATTTAAATATAAATTTCTTGGATGTATATTAGAAGTTGAGATTACCAATATTCCCATTTCAAATAATATTTTGAACAATCTACCGAGTATCATTGCATCTGCAATATCTTCGACCTGAAATTCATCAAAGCATAATAGCTTACAATTTTTCTTAATTAATTTAGCAACCATGAGGACAGGATCTGTATTCTGATTTATCCCATCAGCATCCTTTATTTTTTGTCTCCACTTGAAAATTTCATCATGTACCTCATTCATAAAAGCATTGAAGTGCACTCTCCTTTTTTCTTTAATATCTATGCTGTTATAGAATAAATCCATAAGCATTGATTTTCCTCTGCCAACTTGCCCATATATGTATATACCTTTTGGGGGCCTTACTTTTAAGATACCAATTTTTGATAGGATTGAATGATTGTTTATGTAGCTAAAAAACTCTGTGCTTTTTTTTGATAATTCTTTCAGTAAGTTGAATTGTTTTTGATCAAATTCAATTTCATTGTTTTGTAGCAAATAGTCATATTTTTTTTCTATATCATAACTCATAATGTCTGTGTATAGCTGATCAATGATTTTTGATTACATATAGTCGTTTATGAATTTATTACAAGTTGATGTTGTTCGTAGTAACAAAAAAAGGGCTATTTAATTCCTAATAGCCCTTTAATATATAAATCTAGCGTAATTTACTTAAAATGCTTGACCGTAAGTCTCGAATTCATTGAGAATTTCAATATCAACACTTTTACTGCCTATTTCAACTGGCCCATCAGTTTGATTTGTTCTCATCAACTTACCACCTGTTCCAGAGTCACCTGCATTATCTGTACCCGCATTTTGCATTATAAAATATGCAGCCACAGCTACAACAACAGCAACAATAACCCCAATTACTAATTTGTTATTCATGGCTTTCTCCCTAAATTAAAATTCATATTATATTTGTAATACAGATTTTTTGAAATTTCAATCCTATTTAGTAAAACTGAAGTCACCAGAAATATCTACTAAATCTGATTTGTATAAATATGATCTTCGTACATAACTTTTTTGTGCGCGTTCCATCATCGCTTTGTGTCTATCTTGAACTTCACCAATTACTTTTCCAGGTGCCCCTAATACAATAGAATTATCTGGTATCTCTTTGTTTTCAGGAATAAATGAATTTGCTCCAATCAAGCATCTCTTCCCAATCTTTGCACCATTTAGGATAATAGCTCCGATACCAACTAATGAATTATCCCCTATAGTACATCCATGTATCATGGCCATATGACCAACTGTTACATTTGACCCAATATATAATCCATATCCCGGATCTGTATGTGCCACAGATCCATCTTGTATATTTGAACCTTTCCCAATAACGATTGGTTCATTATCCCCTCTCAATACAGCATTCCACCAAATACTTACTTCTTCTTCTAAAACCACACTACCTATAATTACTGCATTCTCTGCTACCCAACTCTTTGTATTGATTTGTGGTCTTTTACCTTGATATTCATAAATCATTTTTTTTCCCATGTTAAATCAATATTATTATTGATTATATCGATGAATGTACCAAATATTTTTTTTCGTATTAAACTAATTTTTATTTCAATTTTTATTTTATAGGAAAAATTATTTCTCCATTTTATAATAATTGCGTTTATGAGTCGTGTCAGTTGGGTGAAATGCTTGACAGAATCATGCTTTTGTCGCAATGTGAATTGTCATGAAAATAATCGGAATAATCTTATACACTATAATCATTCTAGCAATCAGTAGAATAATACCCCATCCACCTAACTTTACTCCGATTTTAGCTATTGCCGTCACCTTACCAATGGTTACTAATGATAAAGTTATTGGAACTGCAATTCCATTACTTGCAATCTTCCTATCTGATATACTTATTGGATTCTATAGCTATATGATATGGATATACTTATCATTTATCGTAATCTCATTATCAAGTTATTTCCTACTTAGCAGATTCAACCTCCTGAATATGACTTTGATGTCACTTACATCTTGCTTTGTTTTTTTTGTAATCACAAACTTTGGGTTTTGGACAACAGGGTACTATGGATATTCATTTAACGGTCTAATCACCGCATATATTATGGCGATTCCATTTGCTGCAAACACCATTTTATCTACCTTGATTTATGGTTTGCTAATTTATTCTCTACTCACATCTAAAAATAAGTTCAAAGCTAAGTTTCAGAGAATCTTCAATTCACCTACACCTTGAACCCAGATTATTGTAAAAATCTACGATAATTGATTGCTTTTTTTATTCATTAATTCGTATATATTTATACCAAAAAAATAAACTTTGATCATGAGTATAAAAAAAACATCAATTATAGTTAAAGTCGGTAATGTATCAATTGGCGGTGGTGAACCAGTTGTTATTCAGTCAATGACAAATACTGATACAGCTGATGTATCAAAAACCACTCAACAAATTATTGATCTGTTTGAAGAAGGTTCTGAAATAGTTAGAATTACTGTAGACAGAGAAGATGCAGCAAAAGCTGTACCATATATAAGGGAGAGTTTATTAAAGAAGAACTATTCCATACCAATTGTTGGTGATTTTCATTATATTGGACATAAACTTTTAAAAGATTTTCCTGATTGTGCTCAGAGTTTGGATAAATATAGAATAAATCCAGGAAATGTTGGCTTTAAAAATAAAAAAGATAAACAATTTTCTGAGATCATTGAGATGGCTTGCAAATATGATAAGCCAATTAGAATCGGCGCAAATTGGGGTAGTATAGATCAGGAATTACTGACCACACTCATGAATGAAAATAATAAAATTAGTATTAAAAAAAGTTCTATAGAAGTGTTGCGTGATGCACTTGTTAAATCAGTTATTTACTCAGCAAATAGAGCTGAAGAAATTGGTTTAGACCCATCAAAGATTATTCTTTCTGCAAAGGTGAGTGATGTGAGAGAATTGATTAGAGTATACGAAGACTTAGACTCTAGTACCAATTATCCACTACATTTAGGACTGACTGAAGCTGGAATGGGTATTAAGGGCATCGTTTCCTCAGTATCAGCAATTTCTATTCTTCTAAACAAAAATATAGGTGATACTATAAGAGTTTCCCTAACTCCAAAACCTAATGAAGATAGGAGGGAAGAAGTCCGTGTTGCAAAAGAAATATTGCAATCTTTAAATATCAAATCCTACAGACCAGATGTAATTGCTTGCCCAGGATGCGGTAGAACAACTTCTACTGTATTTCAAGAATTAGCAATTGACATAGAAGATTATATATCCGAACAAATGCCAAACTGGAAAAAGGAATACAATGGCATAGATAATTTAAAAGTTGCAATAATGGGCTGTATTGTTAACGGTCCTGGAGAGTCAAAACATGCAGATATTGGAATATCGCTTCCTGGAACGGGTGAAGAACCAGCCGCTCCAGTATTTATTGATGGAGAAAAGTACAAAGTGCTGCGTGGTAAAAATATAGCAGATGATTTTAAAAAAATTCTGTATAATTACATTCAACATAAATATTCTAAGAAGTCACTAGGTGCATAATATGTATGATGGTAAGCAGTTAAAATCTATAACTTTAAATACAATAAAAGAACTTAAGCAAAAAGGTGAAAAAATTGCTTGCTTAACAGCTTATGATGCTACTTTTGCACACCTACTTGATCAAGCAGGAACTGAGATAATCTTAGTCGGAGACTCACTGGGAATGGTTATACAAGGACACAAAACTACCGTCCCTGTAAAAATCGAAGATATGATCTACCACTCTAAAATTGTATCATCATCATTAAATTACTCTTTTCTCATTTCGGATATGCCTTTTATGAGTTTTTATAATCCAGACATTGCCATGGAAAATGCTAAAAAACTTATGCAAGATGGTGGAGCACAAATGATAAAACTCGAAGGAAACCAATCCCAAATAAATATTATTGAGAAACTAGCAATGTCAGACATTCCAATCTGTGCGCACATTGGTTTAAGACCACAATCAGTTAATAAAATGGGTGGCTATAAGGTGCAAGGAAAAGAAGAGTCTGATGCTCTAAAATTGATTGAAGAGGCAAAGAAAATAGAAGCGTCAGGAGCTGATATTTTGCTTCTGGAGTGTGTTTCATCTTCTACAGCAAAAATGGTCACATCAGAGATCAAAATTCCAATTATTGGTATCGGTGCAGGACCTGCAGTAGATGGTCAAATATTAGTCTTATATGATATCCTTGGAATAACACCTGGTAAGTTACCAAAATTTTCCAAAAATTTCATGACTGGACAGAATACAATACAAGAAGCAGTGATGGAATATATCAATGCAGTTAAAAACAAAAGTTACCCAGCTTTAGAACATACATTCAAATAATGCAGATATTTTCTGATAATATAAATACATTGAGAGCGCAGATCTCTAAATGGAAAGAAGATGGAAATACTATAGGATTTGCTCCTACGATGGGGAATCTTCATGATGGACATCTAAGTTTAGTAAGAAATTTAAAAAAAAATGGTGCAAAAAAAATAGCTGTTTCGATTTTTGTTAATCCAAGACAATTTGGACTATCAGAAGATTTCCATCAGTACCCAAGAACATTAAAAAATGATATGGCATTGCTTGAAAAAGAGGGGGTTGATCTAGTTTTTTGCCCAGAAGTAAATCTCATTTACCCATCACATATTAACTCAGAAATAATTATTGATAATCCAAAACTAATGAACGACTTATGCGGGAGAAAAAGGCCTGGACATTTTAATGGCGTGCTTTTGGTCGTGAATAAACTATTTAATATATTACAACCAGATATTGCAATTTTTGGCCAAAAAGATTATCAGCAATTCATTTTAATAAAAAATATGGTAGAAAATCTTTTTATAGAAGTAGATTTGATTTTATCTCCAATCATTCGTGAGAGTAATGGCTTGGCATTATCTTCAAGAAATAACTACTTAAGTTATGAAAATAAAATAATGGCAACTGAGATATATGCCTCATTAGTAAAAGTAAAAGATAAACTAGATAAGAAAAATGATGATATTACACAAATCATTCAATTAGAAGTTGATAGATTAAACTCTATCGGCTTTAAGGTTGAATACCTCGAATTAAGAAATCTCGATAATTTAGAAGTATGTAATAAAGCTGAATTTGAAAAAAAGAAATATATTTTGTTAATTGCAATAAAATTAGGAGATACAAGGCTTATTGATAATTTGATTTTATGATCTTCTGTCAACTAATTCCTGACATAAATTAATTATATTTTGTGATTTTATTCCATAATCACGCAATAAAATTCTTATATCCTCTAAATGCTGAGCTATTTGCGCCTTGGCTCCATCAACTCCTAGAAATTCTATTAGTGTATATTTGTTCTTTTCCTTATCTTTATTAACATTTTTACCGGCCTCGGATAAAGTAGACTGGATATCAATAAGATCATCACTAATTTGAAATATTGAACCAAAAGAAACTGCAAATTGTTCAAATATTTTTTGATCAGCATCATTTCCGCTAATTATGGGACCCACAAGACATGCAAAATGGAATAATGCCCCAGTTTTCATTTGTTGCATGTTATTTACCAAATCAATCGACGGGGTTGAATTATTAATTTTTAGATCTAAAATTTGACCTCCAACCATACCACCCATTCCGCTGCATTTTGCAAGTTTATTTACCAAGAGTAGTGCGCATTCATGGTCTATATTTTCGCTTGGTTTTGTTAATAACTCAAATGCAAGTGATATTAGTGCGTCTCCAACTAAAATAGCTGTTGCTTCATCATATTTTTTATGTAAGGTGAGCTGCCCACGCCTATAGTCATCATCATCCATGGCCGGCAAATCATCATGTATTAGTGAATAAGTATGTATACATTCAAGTGCTAATGCAATATTGCGTATCTCTTTATATCTTAATTCAAATAGCGCACAGACTTCCACTAGTAATATGGCTCTAATTCTTTTCCCCTTTCCAATAAATATATATTTTATTGGATCAACTAACTGTTTGGGATATTGCGAGTTACCTAGTAGCTCGATCATATAATTATCTAAATCTGTAACAATTTCGGTATAATCTTTTAAAGCGCTCATAACTGATTCATAGTTCCAAATTGATTAAAAAGTTAAT
>CALJEH010000036.1 GCA_938074435.1 uncultured Alphaproteobacteria bacterium | reverse complement strand
TCAAGACACGTTTGAAAGGAAACTTTTTGTTGCAAGAAAGAAAATATATAGCACTTTCATAGGTGAAACCGATAAACCAATTGAAGACTTTTACATGTGCTCTCTTTCATCCCGAACTTTATTATACAAGGGAATGCTGCTTGCAGACCAGTTATCGGAATATTTCTTAGATTTAAATGATGAGGCATTTAAGTCATCTCTAGCATTGGTACATCAAAGATTCTCTACAAATACTTTTCCAACATGGAGTTTAGCTCAACCATTTAGAATGATATGTCATAATGGAGAGATTAATACTCTTAGAGGTAATGTAAATTGGTTAAAGGCTAGGCTGTCTACCTTAAAATCAGATTTGTTGGGCGATGATATTAGAAAAATATGGCCAATTGTTGTGGATGGGCATTCAGACTCAGCTTGTTTTGATAATGTCTTAGAACTACTTGTAAACAGTGGCTATTCCATTTCACACGCCATGATGACTATGATACCTGAAGCTTGGACCGGGAATAATATTATGCCACCGAATAGGAAAGCTTTTTATGAGCATCAAGCTTCAATGATGGAGCCATGGGATGGTCCAGCAGCTATAGCTTTTACAGATGGAAAACAAATTGGTGCTACTTTAGACAGGAATGGATTGAGACCAGCTAGGTACTTTATTACTGACGATGATAGAGTAGTCTTGTCTTCAGAAATGGGAGTGCTTCCAGTAAAAGAAGAGAGTATTATAGAAAAATGGAGACTGCAACCAGGCAAGATGCTACTCATCGACTTAGAAAAGGGACAGATTATAGCAGATGATGTGATAAAAGAAGAAATGGCTAATGCCCACCCATACGAAGAGTGGCTTTCGAATAGTCAGATTATACTTGAAGACTTACCTTCAGCAAATCAAGGCAGTCAATATGTAAATAAAGACATATTGAGTTTGCAAAAGACTTTTGGTTACACTCAAGAAGATCTTAAATTCCTCTTATCTCCGATGGTTACGACAGGACAAGAGGCAATCGGCTCAATGGGGAACGATGTACCAATATCATCTCTCTCTGATAAATCAAAATCACTTTTTACTTATTTTAAGCAATTATTTGCCCAAGTTACAAATCCGCCAATTGATCCGATTAGGGAAGAATTGGTTATGTCACTCGTCTCATTTATTGGTCCGAGACCAAACCTACTTGACCCTCATAAAAACTCAACACTTAAACGCCTTGAAGTTAGACAACCAATTTTAACAAATGAGGACCTAGAAAAAATTCGGTACGTAAGCGAACTTTCCGATAATTATTTCAGGGCAAGAACTTTAGATATAACTTTTGCTAATGATCCATCAGGAGTTGATTTAGAAGACATTCTATTGAAATTATGTAAAAAAGCAGAGGAAAAAGTTAAAGACGGTAATAATATAATTATTTTATCTGACAGATATACATCTGATAATAGGGTGCCAATACCATCCCTGCTGGCCACTTCTGCAGTTCATCACTACCTAATAAAAAAAGGCTTGAGGACTTCCGTGGGTATCGTTGTTGAAACAGGGGAAGCAAGGGAAGTTCATCATTTCTGTACATTGGCAGGCTACGGGGCGGAAGCAATAAATCCATACTTAGCATTTGAAACAATTGAACAAATCAGAAATTCACTTGATGAAGAAATTTCAAAAGAGGATTCACAAAAAAGGTTCATTAAGGCAATTGATAAAGGCATTCTCAAAGTTATGTCAAAGATGGGTATATCAACTTATCAATCCTACTGTGGTGCACAGATATTTGATGCTATTGGGTTAGATCAGGCCGTCATTGATAAATACTTTACAGGTACTCAGTCAAAGATTGGTGGAGTGAGTATAAACGAAATAGCTAAAGAGAGTATAGCCAGGCATGAAAGTGCATATAACAGTCCGGATATCTTAAAAATTACTCTAGATATTGGCGGAGAATATGCTCAGAGAAATCGCGGCGAGGATCACGCCTGGAATTATAATACCATTAGCGCATTACAACATGCAGTTAGAGGTAATGCTCAAGATGAATACAATCGTTATGCCCATGAAATAAATGAACAAGATAAAAGATTGCTTACGATCCGGGGGTTAATGAAAATCAAAAAGGCGGAAGAAGACAATCGTAAGAGCTTATGTATAGACGAGGTGGAGCCTGCTAAAGAAATTGTTAAAAGATTCGCTACAGGTGCTATGTCTTTTGGTTCAATAAGTAGAGAGGCTCACACTAATTTGGCTATTGCTATGAATAGAATTGGCGGAAAATCAAATACTGGTGAGGGTGGAGAAGAGGTTGATAGATTTACACCTATGGCTAATGGGGACTCAATGAGATCTGCAATCAAGCAAGTGGCATCAGGAAGATTTGGCGTTACTGCTGAATATTTATCAAATGCTGATATGATCCAAATAAAAATGGCACAAGGAGCAAAACCTGGTGAGGGAGGTCAACTTCCAGGACATAAAGTTGATGCAGTCATTGCTAAAGTTAGGTACTCAACACCGGGAGTAGGTCTTATTTCTCCCCCACCCCATCATGATATATATTCTATAGAAGACCTCGCTCAGCTAATATATGACCTTAAAAATGCAAATAAAGAAGCACAAATCAGTGTAAAACTCGTATCTGAAGTTGGAGTTGGAACTGTGGCAGCTGGGGTAGCTAAAGCAAAATCCGATCATGTAACAATTTCTGGTTACGAAGGAGGTACTGGTGCAAGTCCATTAACTTCTATTAAACATGCGGGATCTCCATGGGAAATCGGGATTAGTGAAACTCACCAAACATTAGTCCTTAATAAATTAAGA
Organism: uncultured Alphaproteobacteria bacterium; assembly: GCA_938074435.1. Lineage (GTDB taxonomy): Bacteria > Pseudomonadota > Alphaproteobacteria > Rhizobiales > TMED25 > TMED25. The sequence continues at coordinate 16,845 of CALJEH010000036.1, read as the reverse complement.
AATAGAATATCAGTTCAGGTTGATGGAGGGTTAAGGACAGGTAGGGATGTTATAATTGGCGCTCTACTGGGTGCAGACGAGTTTGGTTTCTCCACTGCTCCTCTAATCGCTTCGGGATGTATAATGATGCGAAAGTGCCACCTAAACACTTGTCCTGTAGGGATTGCGACCCAGGATCCAGAGCTTAGGAAGAGGTTCACGGGAGCTCCAGAACATGTAGTCAATTATTTCTTTTTTGTGGCAGAAGAAGTAAGGAAGTATATGGCAGAAATGGGGTTCAAAACCTTTAATGAGATGATTGGTCAAAGTCAAATGCTAGACAAAAAAGATGTAATTTCACAGTGGAAAGCAAAAGGGATTGATCTCTCAAAGATACTCTATAAGCCCGAGACTGAAGTAAATGAAAAATTATATAATTGTGAAGTTCAAGACCACAAGCTTAACTCAGTGCTTGATGTTGACCTCATAAAACATTCAAAAAATGCATTAGATAATCAAGAACCAGTATTTATAGAAAAAACAATAACAAATGTTGATAGAACTACTGGGGCTATGTTGTCAAACCAGATAGCAAAAAAATATGGGCATAAAGGGCTACCTGAAGATACAATTCATATAAAATTTCTTGGTACATCGGGGCAAAGTTTTGGTGCTTTTGTCTCACATGGTGTGACTATGGAACTTGTTGGAGAAGCAAATGACTATGTTGGTAAAGGACTATCAGGAGGTAAATTAGCTATTTATCCAAATTCTAAATCTAAAATAGATCCTAATAATAGTATGATTGTAGGCAACACAGTTCTCTATGGTGCAATTAGTGGAGAGTGCTATTTTAGAGGGATAGCAGGGGAACGTTTTGCCGTGAGAAATTCAGGTGCAATTGCTGTCATTGAAGGTACAGGAGATCATGGATGTGAATACATGACAGGAGGATGTGTTTTAGTACTTGGTAAGACAGGAAGAAATTTTGCTGCAGGGATGTCAGGTGGTGTTGCTTATGTTCTTGATGAAGACGGTGAATTTAATAAGAGATGTAATTTATCTATGGTAGAGTTAGAGCCAATAGCTTCCGAAGATGATTTATTGGAAAGGCTTCACCATCACGGTGGTGATCTTGAAACAAAAGGTAAAGTTGATGTTCTAAAATCTATGACAAAGTTTGATGATGAAAGAATATATAAACTCGTATCAAATCACTTCAATTATACAAATTCAGAAAAAGCGAAAAAAATTCTTGATAATTGGGAGGAATATCTGCCAAAATTTGTTAAAGTTATGCCTGTTGATTACAGACGAGCGTTGATTGAATTAGAAGACAAAAAACTCGAGACAGTAAAATAATTCTAGAAGGAAATTTAATGGGAAAAGTTACAGGATTTTTAGAAGTTGATAGAAGGGATCGAAAGTACAAACCCGCTGCTGATAGGGTAAGAAATTTTAAGGAATTTGTTATACCTTTAGGTGATGCTGAAACACAAAATCAAGCATCTAGATGTATGGATTGTGGAATACCATTCTGTCACAATGGATGTCCAGTAAATAACCAAATACCCGATTGGAATGATCTTGTTTATAATGGAGATTGGAAATCTGCAATAGATAACCTGCATTCTACAAATAATTTTCCCGAATTTACTGGAAGAATTTGTCCTGCTCCATGTGAAGCTTCTTGTACACTAAATATTACTGATGAACCAGTTACAATTAAAACGATCGAGTGCGCGATTGTAGATAAAGCATGGGAGATGGGATGGATAAATCCACAAATACCTCAAACAAAAACTGGAAAAAAAGTTGCAATAATTGGAGCTGGTCCAGCTGGTTTAGCAGCAGCGCAACAGCTGGCAAGGCAAGGACATGATGTGAATTTATATGAAAAAAATTCAAAAGCTGGTGGTCTATTACGATATGGTATCCCAGACTTTAAAATGGAAAAACATCACATAGATAGAAGGATTGAACAGATGGAATTGGAAGGTGTAACCTTTCATTTTAATCAGAATATTGGAACCGACTCTGATATAAATGAAATCATTCAAAAATATGATGCTGTTATACTTACTGGTGGATCAGAAAAACCTCGCGATCTTCCCATTCAAGGTCGGGATTTAGATGGTATTCATTTTGCAATGGATTTTTTACCGATGCAGAACAGAGTAAACTCAATAGAAATTAGTGATGACGAGAAAACAATCAGTGCAAATGGGAAACATGTTGTTGTGATTGGTGGTGGCGATACAGGTTCTGATTGTATTGGAACTTCTTTTAGACAAGGCGCTTTATCTGTTAGTCAACTAGAGATAATGCCAGAACCTCCAGAAAAAGAGAATAAGGCATTAACATGGCCAAATTGGCCTTTAAAGATGAGGACGTCTTCTAGCCAGGCGGAGGGTGCTTTGAGAGATTTTTCAGTAATGACTGAGTGCTTCACAGGAGTGGATGGTAAACTCACAGCGCTGAATTGTATTAGAATAGATAATTCAATGGAAAAAATTCCAAATTCAGATTTTGAAATTAAAGCTGACCTTGTTTTATTAGCAATGGGTTTTGTTCATCCTCTTCATGAAGGTTTAGTCAAAAACAGTGGTGTTGAATTGAATGATAGAGGGAACGTTAGTGCAAATGATTTTGATTATCAAACAAATAAAGAAAAGGTTTTTGTTGCTGGTGATATGAGGAGAGGTCAATCACTTGTTGTTTGGGCTATAAGAGAGGGCAGGCAAGCTGCACATTCTGTTGATAAATTTCTAATGGGTAGTACAAAATTACCAAGATAATTGATAAAAACATCTCTTGACTTTCCCTTAATTGGGAAATATTAGTAACTAGGATAAAAAAATGAAAGTAAAGAACTCACTAAAATCACTAAAAAATAGACACCGCGCGAATAGAGTTGTTCGTCGAAAGGGACGTCTATATGTTATTAATAAAGTCAATAAGCGTTTTAAAGCAAGACAAGGTTGATTACATTTATCTATGATAAATGACCCTAAACTGACTTACAAGCCATACACCGTAAACGAAGTCGATAATTCAAAGATAATATTGCTTTGCGATCATGCGTCTCAACATGTACCATCTGAATATAATGGTTTGGGTCTTTCAGACAAACTTCTGAACGAACACATATCCTATGATATTGGTGCTGCTAAATTAACGAGTAAAATTTCTGAAATAATAAGAGCCAACTCTATATTATCAAACTTCTCAAGATTATTGATTGATCCAAATAGAGGTATAGATGATCCAACTCTAATTATGAAATTTGCAGACCAATTTATAATTCCAGGTAATCTAAGTCTAACTTCAGATCATGTTTATCAAAGAATAGAAAGTTTTTATAAACCCTATCATAATCAAATAATGAGTATGATAAATAATCTGATGACTAAAAATGAAGTACCAATATTGATATCAATCCATTCATTCACACGTAATTTTAGGAGTGATACAAGACCTTGGGAAATATCTGTGCTCTGGGATACTGACGATAGAATCTCAACACCGATGTTATCATTTCTGAGAATGGATAATAAATATATTATAGGTGATAACGAGCCGTATAAAGGCTATCTCAAAGGCGATACATTATATACTCATGGTACAATCAGAGGGATACCTCATGTTCTTATTGAAGTAAGAAATGATTTGATTACCAACAATGAAGGACAAACAAATATTGCTGAATATCTTGCAGATATAATTAAACGGATTATTAATAAATTTGATAGTCAAATTAGTAACATAAAGAATTTTGGAACCAGAACATTTTAGTGGAGATTTAAATGGAAAATGAACATCAGATAAAAGCACAAGTATTTGATCGTTTAGTGGCACACTTGAGGGCAAATACAGACTTACAAAATATTGACCTAATGAATTTAGCTGGCTTTTGTAGAAATTGCCTTGCAAAATGGTACACGGAGGAAGCCGAAAAGAATGGTATATCAATTGACTATGAAGAATCTAGAGAGCTTATCTATGGAATGACTTATATTGAATGGAAAGAGAAATATCAAAAATAAATTTTAATTCTAATCAAAATTGATAATAACTACGTTACAATTATAGGAAAACAATATGCTTGATAAAACTACTAAATTACCTGAATGGGACTTATCTGACCTATATGATAAGCCCAACAGTATTGCTTTTGAAAAAGATTTTGATTTATTAAAAAGTTTGGTTGAAGAATTTCAAAAAGAATATAAAGACAAGATTCTGGTTGATATAAATAACATAGATTTAGCGTCGGAAAAAATAAAAAGGTCAATAATCTCGTATGAGAAAATAATTAATTTAATTGGCAAGTTGTCTGCGTATGCAACTTTACACCATGTAACCGCGACTAATGATGCTCTCAGAACAAAATTCTACGGTGACACTCAAGCCAGGATTACAGATGCTGCCAATAAAATAATTTTTTATGAGTTAGAACTTAATAAAATTCCAGATGATACTTTTAATGATTTACTAAATACAGAGTCACTCATTCCATACAAGACATGGTTTGATAATGTTAGAAAATACAAACTACATCAATTAACAGATGAAATTGAACAAATATTTCAAGAAAAAAGTATCACTTCATTTTCTGCTTGGAATAGATTATTTGACCAAACAATTTCTAACATGAAGGTTGACATAAATGGTGAAGAAAAAAGTCTTGAGGAGGCATTAAATAAGCTTCTTTCCACATCAGAAGGTGATAGAAGGACAGCTTTTTTAGCTGTAACTAAAAAGCTTGAAGATAATTCATCACTTTTCACACACATCATGAATACAATTTGCCAGGATAAATCTATTTCTGATAAATGGAGGAAGTATGACTATTCTGAACAATCAAGGCACCTTGCAAATAATATTGAAGAAAATGTTGTTAACGCATTAGTAAATTCTGTAGAAACCAGCTATGAAGAAACTAGTCATAGATATTATAAATTAAAATCAAAGATGCTAGGAAAGGAATTTTTAGAGAGCTGGGACAGAAATGCTCCTTTGCCAGACTCAAATGTAGATAATATCAATTGGAATGATGCAAAGGATATTGTAATTGGAGCGTATGAAGAATTCTCACCAGATATTGCAAATATAGTAAAAAAATTTTTTGATAAAAATTGGATTGATGCGAAGATTTCCGATGGGAAAGTGACTGGTGCTTTTGCACATCCCGTAACAACAGATATACACCCATACATCTTAATGAACTATCAAGGAAAACCAAGAGATGTTATGACACTTGCGCATGAATTGGGGCATGGCGTGCATCAAGTACTATCTTCAAATTTAGGTCCACTATTGTCAGATACGCCTCTAACTCTAGCAGAAACGGCAAGTGTTTTTGGAGAAATGCTAACATATAAAAAGCTTATGAATAATATCAGCGATGATTTCGATAAAAAAGTTTTATTAGCATCAAAGATTGAGGATATGATAAATACTGTGGTGCGGCAGGTATCATTCTATAAATTCGAGCAGATAGTTCATAAAACCCGCAAGCAAGGGGAGTTAACATCAGAAGACCTAAATTCGATATGGATAGACACTCAATCAAAGAGCTTAGGGCCAGCAATAAAATTGCACGAAAATCATAAATTCCTTTGGTCATATATTCCTCATTTCATACATAGTCCATTTTATGTATACGCATACGCTTTCGGCGATTGTCTAGTAAATTCACTCTATGCAGTCTATGAAAACAATAAATCAGATTTTGTGACTAAATATATAAATTTACTTTCAAGTGGTGGTTCAAAACATCATTCTGATCTATTGGCGCCATTTAACTTAGATGCTTCAAATCCTGCATTTTGGAATACAGGGATTTCACTTATTTCAGGTATGATTGATGAGCTTGAAGAGATGAATTAATGCAAAATAATTATAATGAGACTAATAACTATTCAAAAAGACTATCACGTTATACGAATGTAGGAAAAGAAGTTGGAAAATTTACAACAAAGTTTCTTATAAATAGCATTATCTCAGATAATAAATCTGGAAAAAACGCAGCTGCTTTAAAGACAGCATTAGGTTCTTTGAAAGGTCCATTGATGAAAATTGCTCAACTTTTATCAACGATACCTGGTGCGATTCCTCCGGAATATACAGAAGAATTATCACAACTTCAAAATATGGCTCCACCAATGGGCAAGGGGTTTGTCAGAAGAAGAATGAACACTGAACTTGGATTAGATTGGGCTGATAATTTTATCAATTTTGAATATGAATCCTTTGCAGCAGCTTCTTTAGGGCAAGTGCATAAAGCCAAAACTAAAGATAAAAATGATGTAGTCTGTAAACTCCAGTACCCAAATATGATATCTACAGTTGAAGCAGATTTAAGGCAACTTGATCTTATATTTAAAATAAATAAGAACTTAGATCCGGCAATTGGTACGGATAAAATTAGGGAAGAGATTGCAGACAGACTGAGAGAAGAACTCGATTATAAAAGAGAGGCTGCCCATTTAAAACTCTTTTCTAGAATTCTCAAAGATCATGATGATATTAATATTCCAGATTTGATTGAAAATTTATCAACTGATAAATTATTAGTAATGACCTATTTAAATGGCAAACCTCTGATGAATTATAAGAAATCTTCGCAAGAAATAAGAAATAGGATTGCTGAATGTTTGTTTCGTGCCTGGTGGATACCATTTGGACAATTTGGTGTTATTCATGGAGATCCACATTTAGGTAATTACTCTGTATGTGAAATAGATAAAGAAGTAAAGGGCATCAATCTTCTTGACTTTGGATGTGTCAGAAGATTTCGCCCCCCTTTTGTAGAAGGTGTTATAAATCTATATAACGGACTCAAACAAAATAATAACGAAATGATAATTAGTTCGTATGAATTATGGGGCTTCAAAAATCTCAACAAAGATCTGATTGAAACCCTAAATATTTGGGCCAATTTTATATACGGGCCAATCATAGATAATAGAAGCAGAACTGTTGCAGATGGAATAAAACCAGAGATGTATGGTAGAAAAGAAGCTTTTAATGTTTATCAATTACTAAAAAAAATTGGACCTGTAGAAATACCTCGAGAATTTGTATTTATGGATAGGGCTGCAATTGGTCTAGGGTCAGTATTTCTCCACTTAAATGCAAATTTGAACCTTCACAATTTGTTCGAAGAAGCAATTAGTGGTTTTGATGCTGAAAGCCTCTTAATTAAGCAAACTGAAATTTTTGAAAAAACAGGTGTTGATTATGGACACTAACAATCATTTAAGCTTGAAAAATATACATATCTTGTATATCTATCTATTATCAGGATTACGTAGTATTACTATTACAAATAATAATAAAGAGATATAATTACAAAATGGATTACGAGGAACATAATAAAACATATAATGGATTTATAAAATTCACAAAATACACAACAGTGTTTTGTATTCTAATCCTTATTTTCCTAGCTGCATTTGTGTATTAGGATTCTAAAATAGATAATGCAGATTTCAGTACTCACAGAAATAGATAAATCAGAAACTAGAGTTGCTTTATCACCAGATGTTGCAAAAAAATTGGTGGCCAAAGGTGTAACAATAATCATTGAGTCTGGAAGTGGTAACAAATCAAACTATTCAGATAAACAATATGAAGAAGTTGGTGCAAAAATAATACGAACGATCAACGAAACTGTATTAAATTCAGATATTTTAATAACGGTTAAAAGGCCTGATGAAAAAATACTTCAAAAATTAAACAAAAGTGCCATCATTATTGGACAAATGGATCCCTACGTTTCTAAAGATCTTGATGGTTTCGTAAAATATGGACATCAATTTTTCTCAATGGAATTAATGCCAAGAATCACTCGTGCTCAGTCAATGGATGTTTTGTCATCTCAGTCAAATTTAGCTGGCTATAAAGCTGTTATTGATGCTACATCAGAATATAAAAAAGCAATTCCTATGATGATGACTGCAGCTGGTACTATTGCTCCTGCGAAGATTTTTATTATGGGTGTTGGTGTTGCTGGACTTCAGGCAATAGCTACCGCTCGTAGATTAGGCGGTATAGTTACTGCGACTGATGTTAGACCAGCAACAAAAGAACAAGTGGAATCACTTGGTGCTAAATTTATTGCAGTGGAAGATGATGAGTTTAAAGCTGCTGAAACATCTGCTGGTTATGCAAAAGAAATGTCAAAAGAATACCAAGAGAAACAAAGTCAGCTAATTGCTGAGCATATTAAAAATCAAGACATAGTTATAACAACTGCACTTATACCTGGGCGTAAAGCTCCAATACTTGTAACAAAAAAAATGTTAGAAACTATGAAACAAGGATCAGTTATTGCTGATCTTGCAACTGAAAGAGGTGGTAATGTTGAACTATCTCAGCCAGGTAAGAAAACAATAAATAGTGGTATAACAATTCTAGGGTATGAAAATTTTGCACGTCTATTACCCACAGATGCGTCAAATTTATACGCACAAAATATATTTAAATTCTTGGATGAGATTCTTGATTATGAGAATCTACAGCTTTCTATAAATTATGATGATGAAATAATTAAGGGAATTCTTATTGCAAGAAATGGTCAATTAGTTCATCCCATGTACCAATAAAGGAGATAATAATGGCTACTGAACAAAATATAGTTGGGGATGCTATAGATATAGCCCAAACAGTAGGATTAATGGGTGCTGTAGACCCGTTAATGTATAAATTTGCTATTTTCATATTGGCAATTTTTATTGGTTATTATGTAATTTGGAGTGTTACACCTGCTTTACATACTCCACTTATGTCAGTAACTAATGCAATATCTTCAGTAATTATTGTTGGAGCACTTATAGCAATAGGGACAGAATTCATAGATGGTCAGACAAATCCATCTAACTTTTTTATAGCAAAAGGTTTAGGATTTTTTGCAGTAATTTTAGCCTCCATAAATATCTTTGGTGGTTTTTATGTAACATATAGGATGTTATCAATGTACAAAAAGAAGGTAAAATAAGTGTCTGCTAATCTAATTTCATTTTTGTATCTTATTTCTGGTATCTTTTTTATTCTAGCACTAAGGGGACTATCAAATCCTGAATCTGCTAGAAGTGGTAATTATTTTGGGATTATCGGTATGATAATTGCATCTGCTACAACTATTCTCATTACACCACCATCATCAACTGTAGACATCATATTATTAACAGGTGGTATAACCATTGGTGGCTCTATAGGATTAATTATTGCAAAAAAAATTGCAATGACTGCTATGCCACAACTTGTTGCTGCATTTCACTCTCTTGTGGGGTTAGCCGCAGTTCTCGTAGCATCCGCTGCTTTGTATGTGCCTTCATCTATGGGGATAGGATCTGTTGGAAATATCCACTTAGCAAGTCTCATAGAAATGGGTCTTGGTGTAATTATAGGTGCTATTACATTTTCAGGATCAATAATTGCTTTCTTAAAATTACAAGGTCTAATGTCAGGATCCCCTATAGTTTTTCCCAAACAACACTTGTTAAATTTACTTATAGCGATAACTATTCTATCACTACTTGCCGTTTTCACTATAACTGAGTCACATACGATTTATTGGACAATTGTTGTTTTATCACTTTTAATTGGTTTCTTAATTATTATTCCAATCGGTGGCGCAGATATGCCAGTAGTGGTGTCAATGCTTAACTCTTACTCTGGTTGGGCTGCTGCAGGCATTGGATTTACTCTTGGAAATATCGCTCTGATAATTACAGGTGCTTTGGTAGGTTCATCAGGTGCCATTCTCTCATACATAATGTGTAAAGGTATGAATCGATCATTTTTCAATGTTATCTTAGGTGGTTTTGGAGGAGAATCAAACGCAGCAAGTGGTACTACTGTTGAAAACCGTCCTGTAAAACAAGGTTCAGCTGATGACGCGGCATTCATCATGAAAAATGCCGGTTCAGTAATAATTGTTCCGGGTTATGGTATGGCTGTTGCGCAAGCTCAGCATGCCTTAAGAGAGATGGTTGATATCTTAAAAGAGTCAGGTGTTAAGGTATCTTATGCAATCCATCCCGTGGCTGGAAGAATGCCAGGTCATATGAATGTTCTACTTGCTGAAGCACAAGTTCCTTATGATGAAGTTTTTGAACTTGAGGATATTAACTCTCAATTTAGTCAGACTGATGTAACATTTGTTATTGGGGCGAACGATGTTACAAATCCTGCAGCCAAAACTGACAAAGACAGTCCTATTTACGGTATGCCAATACTAGACGTTGAAAGATCTGGAACTATATTATTTCTTAAACGTTCGCTTGCATCCGGTTATGCTGGTGTTGAAAATGAACTCTTTTTTAGAGATAATACGATGATGCTCTTTGGAGATGCTAAAAAGATGGTAGAAGATATAGTTAAAGCGTTTTAAGTCTTCTTGTAACTATTAATTCTTTTTTTGCTTTTGTGTTGTTCTTTTCCATTCCAAGAATAACCTGGTAGTCAGTTATCGCACTATCAATATTTCCTAAACTTCTATAAATATCTGCCCTAATGAATAGTGCATCAATTAGGTGGGGATTGTTATCTAAGACTTGATTTAAATCATCGAGTGCACTTTCAATTCTTCCAACTTCATAATAGGAGAGAGCTCTGTAATAAAGGGAAGAAATATTTTTTGGTCTAAGTGATATAGAATAATCGAAATCCTGAATTGCTTTGGTGTGCATTTTATACTTTTGATGTAACTTACCTCTCATTTCATAAGCATAAAAATTTTTATTATTATATTTAATTGCTTCATTTAACTCAAAAATTGCTGATTTAACATCGCCAATATAATTATAATATTTTGCCATATTATAATGTGCTTTTGAAAATGATGGGTTTAACTGCAAAGCGCTATTAAAGTCAGATATAGCAGCATCAAAATCTCCAAATAAATAATAGACCTCACCTCGTAAATTTAGTGCGAGATATGAGTCCGGATTTTCCTCTATTGCTATATCTAAATTATATATTGCTTCTTGATAATTTTTATTTTTTACAAGTTCAGATGCAAGTGTTAGATATATATCAATAGAATTTCTATTTTCATGCAATGCAGATCTTATAGATAATATATTATTATCACTCGTTTCTTTTTTTGATATTGTGCTAGTAGGTTGTTTGTTAGCAACTAATATAGCATCAGAACTTACACATCCAGACAGCAATGCCATAATAAGGAATATAGAGAAGATAATTTTTTTGTTTACGTATACAGCTTTTTTAATCGGTTCCATAAGGTACCTGTTATTTAACCTGTATATTTTATTATGGGTGTATTAATATCTGCTTAAAATATACTAGAACCGTCACGTAGTAACTTTTTTCTAGCTAATTTTCTTCCACGTCTTATGGCCTCAGCCTTTTCACGCGCCTTTTTTACAGATGGTTTTTCATAATGATTTCGGAGTTTCATTTCTCTGAAAATACCTTCACGTTGCATCTTTTTTTTAAGTGCTTTTAAAGCTTGATCAACGTTATTATCTCTTACGCTTACTTGCAATTTAATCTCCAACTTATATAACTCAAGAGCTTTTCATACTTATATTATTATTATAGATCTTTGTAAACACAAATACATATAATGATAGGTTATTTTTCAGTTTGTTCATCATTAATAAAGTTTACATGACCCATCTTTCTTCCTTTTTTAATTTTATCTTTTCCATAGATATATATTTTTTGTTTTTCATTACTATCATTTATATCCCATTCATTTACATCTTCACCAATTAGGTTCAACATCCGTGTTTTAAATAGAAGTTCAGGTTCAACAATTTGCATCCCACTAATTGCTCTTATATGCTGTTCGAATTGAGATATGTTAGATCCATCAAGTGTCCAGTGACCTGAGTTGTGGACTCTAGGAGCTATCTCATTTACAAGTATTGTCTGGCTATCCTTTTCGATGAAGAATTCAATCGATAATATTCCAATGTAGTTTAAATTTTCTAAAATGTTGGCAGAAGTTTGGTATAACTCTATTTCTAATTCTTTTGAAATGTTTGCAGGTACATTAGTTTCATCTAATATATGGTTTTTATGGGTATTTTCTGAGGGTGGAAAAGTGAATATTGAACCAAATTTATCCCTTGCTGTAATTGTAGAAATTTCTTTTGAAAAGTATACAAATTCTTCAATTATACATGGATATTGTCCCATAATATTAAACGCATCTAAGGCTTCTTGATAGGAATTAACTACTATTTGTCCTTTCCCATCGTAACCAAGCATTCGCGTTTTAAGGACATTTTTTGTCGAAAAATCCCATGACTTAAGGTCTTTTTCTGACTCAATATTTTGAAATTTATTTGTTTTAATGCCAAATTTTTTACAAAAATTTTTTTCTTTAATACGATCCTGACTTATCTCAATTGCATTGATTGGTGGAAAGATCCTGATTTTACTCGAGATAAACTGAATAGTGTCTATTGGAATATTTTCGAATTCAATTGTGGCAAGGTCTATTTTTTCTACGAATTCATCTAATTTATCTATATCATCATATTCTGCAATGATCTGATAATCTGAATACATGAATGCAGGAGAGTTTTCGTCTGGACTATAGATGCATGTCTTAAATCCGAGGGAAGCAGCTGCTTGCGATAACATTTGACCCAATTGCCCACCTCCAAAAATACCAATAGTTTTGACCTTATTTGTCATTTAGGTGTTGTTTTCACAGATTTAGTCTGGTTTTCTCTGTATGAATTCAGTGCTTGAGCAATTTTAGTATCATTTTGTGACAATATTGATATAGCGAGTAATGCCGCATTAATTGAGCCAGATTTTCCAATTGCAAGTGTTCCCACAGGAATACCCTTTGGCATTTGGACTATAGATAGTAAACTATCCACACCATTCAAAAGATTGGACTCAATTGGCACTCCTAATACAGGAACTATGGTCAATGATGCTACCATCCCTGGTAAATGTGCTGATCCACCAGCACCAGCAATTATTACTGAGTATTTTTTTGACGAATCCTTGGCAAATTTATAAAGTCTGTCGGGCGTTCTATGAGCAGAAATAATGAGCTTATCATATTCTATATTAAATTCATCGAGTATATTGGCTGCAAACTGCATGGTATCCCAATCAGATTGTGATCCCATAATTATTGCTATTTTTTTCATTTAAATACACTCCTAGTAAATAGTTTTGGTAAGTCCATCGTAAATTAACTTTATACTCACTATAAATAACAGAATATAAATAATTTCATAGAATATTTTTGTAGGAAGTTTTTTAACAACCCAAATACCAATGAAAGTAAAAACCAAGGAAATTGGGAATAAAATTGCTGATGTGGTTAATGTTGATTTATTCATTTGACCAAGCATCATAAATGGTACAACTTTTATTATGTTATTCATCCAAAAGAAAATCATAAATGTACCAGCATATTTTTTTTGGTCAAGTTTGAGAGGCAATAAATACATTTGGTAAGGTGGTGCTCCAGTTAGTGTAACGAAACTTGTGAAACCTGTTATACTTCCCCAAATTGTTCCGCGAATAATACTGTGATCTTTTGGTTTTGTCTCTTTTTTTGTTTTCCAATATGAGATTGTAAATGAAATTGTAATAAAGCCGATTATAATTCTAACCCAATTGGGATTTATTTGTGCGACTAGTATTGCTCCAATCACAATCCCAATAACTGATGCAGGAATTGTAATAGCCAATGTCATCTTGTCAAAAGTTCTTCTGTAAGTCCATACTGCAACAAGATCCAATATTAGCAGAATGGGCATTAATACTGCGGCTGCTTGTAATGGTGAGGCAACAATTGCCATGAGCGGCACAGCTAGCGCACCAATACCAGTCAAACCTCCTTTTGATAAACCAATCAATACCACTGATGGTATTGCCATAGCATAAAAAAGAGGATCAATTATCATTAAGATCTATGATTTTTGTAAAGATTAGATATCAATTGATTGGAGGGTCTTTACTTCTTTATCTTGCTCTCTTTGTAATCTTTTTGAGGCTCTCAAAACTAGCTTATCAAGTTCAATTTGAGTGCATAATCCAAGCACAACAGGATCTTGTGGTTGGATACTACCAATATTCCAATGAGTTCGACTTCTAATTGCCTCAATTGTAGTTTTTGTAGTCCCAACTAGTTTGATAACTTCACTATCTTTTAATTCGGGATGGTTTCTAACTAGCCATGCAATTGCGGCAGGTCTATCTTGTCTTCTAGATAATGGTGTATATTTTTTTTGTTTTTTTGATTTTGCTTCTGGTAAATCTACTGAGGTCTTATTTAAAACTAGTTTGTGAGTATTATTTGCTTCTGCAATCTCCAATTCCGCTCTTGATAATTCACCTGACATAATTGGGTCCATTCCTCTAATGCCTTGGGCCACATCACCGTCTGCTATTCCTTTAACTTCTAATGGATGTAGGTTACAAAATTCTGCAATTTGATCAAATGTAAGTGCTGTATTTTCAACTAACCAAACTGCTGTTGCTTTGGGCATTAAAGGTATTTGAGCCATTTTTTGTCTCCGTAATATAGAAATTATTTAATTATTATACTAATATTACAAGTCTTTCTATACTTATATTTTATTTTATTATTGTGTTAGAATGATTTTACCAAAGTGTCTTCCACTTTTCATTAGACTATGTGCTGCATCAGCATCTCTTAAATCAAAAGTACTGTGAATAATAGGTCTTATTTTATCATTTCTTATTTTTGGTAAGATATATTTTTGAATATCAATGGAGATTGCACTTTTATATGATAGATTTTTTGGTCTCAAAACAGAACCTGTATGAATAAGGCTTTTTCTCATTAATGGTGACAAATCAACATTTACATTGCTTCCTTTAATATATGCTATCTGGATTATTCTCGCGTACATTGCTGCAAGTTCATAATTTCTACTCGTATAATCACCCGCAACAATATCTAGTATTAAATTTACTTCGTTAAATTTTGAAGACTTAATTTCTTCAAGGAAATCATGGGTGTTATAATTAACAACAAAGTCAGCACCTAATTCATAGCATTTTTCTACTTTTTCTTTTTCGCTAGTTGTTGTAATTACATGTGCACCAAATTCTTTTGCAATCTGTATTGCAGTTGTACCTATACCACTAGAACCACCATGTATTAAGATTGTTTCGTTCTTTACGAGATTACCAATTCGGAATACGTTGTTCCATACTGTGAAATATGTTTCAGGTATGGCTGCTGCCTCAATAAAGGTTAAGTTATCTGGCATAGGTAATGTTAAATACTGATTTGAAATACAGTATTCGGCATATCCACCGCCACCCAATAGTGCTATTACGTGATCACCTTTTTTAAATTTTTTTACATCCTTTCCAAGATCCATGACTATTCCGGAAACTTCTAGTCCGGGATGTGATGGTGAACCTTGTGGAGGTGGGTGAAGACCGTATCTCTGTAAAATATCTGGTCTATTTACACCACTGGCCTTTATATCTATGAGAACATCATCATCGCCTGGGATTGGCACAACTTTATCGGCATGAATAAGTTTATTGTTCTTACCATGATCAAGTATATCAATTACAAACATTTTAATAAATTATTATTGAAAAACAGACATATTTAACAATATTACTTGCTAAGTAAACCTTCAAATTTTTTATTAAATTTACTTACTCGTCCACCCCTGTCCAAAAGTTGCTGCGAGCCACCAGTCCAAGCGGGATGACTTGAGGGGTCAATATCTAAAGTTAGTGTATCACCTTCTGAACCATATGTTGAATATGTTTGGTATTTTGTACCGTCTGTCATCACTACTTCTATTTTATGATAGTTTGGATGTCCTTCTTTTTTCATTTTTTTTCTCACACCTATGAATAAGTTTTTGTATACATTAATATTAATTTTATCTCAAGTCTTAAATTATTTTAGCTTTCAGTAAGTTTAATTTCAATTCTTCTATTTTTTCTATAAGCATCCTCATTCTCATTAGGATCTAGGGGCATATATTCACCTCTGCCGGTGGCTGCAAGTCTATTTGGAGGTATACCTGTTTTCATTAAGAAATCTACAACCGATATTGCACGTGCTGCTGAAAGATCCCAATTTGACTCATATCTTGAGTTTCTAATTGGTATAATATCAGTGTGACCATCTATTCTTAATATCCAATTTATTTCATCAGGGATCTCTTCTATAAGATTTTGGATTGCAACTGATAATTTGGCGAGTTGTCTCTGTCCATCAATACCTATAGTAGCTTCACCACTCCCGAACAAAACTTCCGATTGAAAAACAAATCGATCACCAATTATCTTAATATCATCCCGGGTTCCAATAATTTCTCTCAATTTACCAAAAAATTCTGATCTATATTCAGATAATTCTTTTACTCTTTGGGCTAACGCAAGATTAAGTCTTTTCCCAAGATCAGCAATTCTTGCTTGTTGTTCTATATCTTTTTGTTCAGATGCATCTAGTAAAGCTTGAATAGCAGAAATTTGTTTTTTTAATTCTGATATTTGAATATTGAGTAATTCAATATCGAGTGAAGCTTCTTTTGATTTTTTTCCTGTCGAAATTAGTCCAGATTGAAGTCTACTTATTTTATTGAGATTGGAGTTTTCTTTCTTCCTTAAATCAAATATTATTTGATTTTTTTCTTTAATTTCATTTTCAAAATCTGTTGATACAACATTCATGGAAGCGATGCTACTTTTATAATCTGTTAGAAGTATATTATTTTTATTCAAGTTGTTTCGGAGGTCTATTATGGTTTGCTCTCTCTCGACAAGAGTCTTTTCTAGATTTGTATTTAAAGCAGATAGATTTAAGATATTATCCTCAATATTTTGAATCTTTATATTTTTATTATTTATTTC
>CALJEH010000035.1 GCA_938074435.1 uncultured Alphaproteobacteria bacterium | reverse complement strand
TCTGTTTTGAAAGATAATTTATGGCTTCTTGCCCAGTAATAGCCTCAATTCTTCTAACGCCTGAAGCAATCCCCTGCTCTGCCATAATTTTTATTGGACCTATGTCACCAGTGTTCATCACATGTGTTCCACCGCATAACTCAACAGAGAATTTTTTATTATTAAAATTACCCATTGATACGACCCTCACTTCTTTTCCATATTTTTCACCAAATAAAGCTCTAGCACCTGTCTTCATAGCATCATCAGTTGACATAACTTGTGTTTCAACTGAATTGTTTTGCATAACAATATAGTTAGCTATTTTTTCAATTTCTAAAATATCATTATTTGGTATTGGTTTTTGGTGACTAAAATCAAATCTTAGTCTTTTATCATTAACTAAAGATCCTTTTTGAGATATGTGGTCACCTAATATTTGTCTCAATGACTCATGCAACAGATGGGTTGCTGAATGATTTTTTGAAATCTTTTTCCTAAAATCTCTATCAATCTTTTGTAATAATTTTTGTCCAACTTTCAAATCTTTTGATTTTAGAGAGAGTGTTCCGTTATGAAGAAAAAGAGATCCACCAATTTTTTGTACATCTTTTACAATAAACCTAATGCTAGCATCTTCGCTTATAAATTCCCCTATATCTGCTACTTGTCCCCCTGACTCAGCATAAAATACTGTTTGGTCCATTATCAAAGTTGCATCATGATCTGCCTTTACTACTTCAACTTCTTTTTCATCGGCAATCATAGCAATAACATTTCCGGTAGACTCATAATCACTATACCCATGGAATATTGTCTGAGGATATTTATTCAGTAATTCAAAATAAAATTTACTATCGGCTTGTTCACCAGATCCCTTCCATGAAGCTTTAGTTTGACTCTTTTGAAGATCCATTTCAGCGTTAAATGTCTCTATATCGACAGTCATATTCTTAGCCTTCAAAAGGTCCTCAGTTAAGTCTAATGGGAATCCATAAGTATCGTACAACTTAAATGCTGTCTTACCAGAGAACACTTCATCTTGTGAGTGGTTAGTGAGCTCATCATTAAGTATTTTAAGCCCTCTACTTAAGGTTTCTCTAAATTTAGTTTCTTCATATTCTAGCGTTTCTTTGATAAGTGAAATATTATTACTTATCTCTGGATATGCTTCTCCCATAGTTTCGATGAGTGTTGGTAAAAGTTGATGTAATAATGGTTTCTTGTATCCTATCAAGTCTGCATGTCTGGTTGCACGTCTGCATATTCTCCTTAGAACGTATCCCCGTCCTTCATTAGATGGTAATACGCCATCAGCTATTAAAAATGCTGTTGATCTTAGATGATCTGCGATCACTCTATAACTAGCAATATCGTTGTCAGGTGATTTTTTAACTACATCAGCTATTTTGTTTATTATTGACTGGAATATATCAATATCAAAATTTGAGTGAGTTCCGTTAAGAACAGCAGTCATCCGTTCTAAACCCATTCCTGTATCAATGGATGGATTTGGTAGGTCAATTCTTCTTGATGAGTCAACCTGCTCATATTGCATAAAGACTAAATTCCAAATTTCGACAAAACGATCCCCATCTTCATTAGGTGATCCTGGTGGTCCTCCATCGATGTGATCGCCATGATCGTAAAAAATTTCTGAACAAGGACCACATGGACCTGTATCGCCCATTGACCAAAAATTATCACTTGTATTTATTTTTATTATTTTATCATCACTTAATCCTGAAATCTTTTTCCATAAATTAAGTGCATCTGCATCTTCATGAAATACGGTTACTAGAAGCTTTTCTTTTGGAATTGCATATTCCTTAGTTATCAATTCCCATGCATATTCAATAGCCTCTTCTTTGAAATAATCACCAAATGAAAAATTACCCAGCATTTCAAAGAAAGTATGATGTCTATGAGTGTATCCTACATTATCTAGATCATTGTGTTTGCCACCAGCTCTTACACATTTTTGTGAAGTCACAACTCTTTCAAGATCTGCTTTTTCAACACCGGTAAAAAAATTTTTAAACTGAACCATCCCTGCATTTGTAAATAGTAACGTAGGATCGTTCAGTGGTATGAGTGAACTTGATTTATTTATTGTATGATTTTTTGATTTAAAATAATCAAGAAAAACATTCCTAACTTCATTTGATGTAATCATACAATGATTATAAACTAGTGATAGTTTCTATGTCTATAATGTTTGGTAGTTATTCTGAGATCTGAACATTTTTTTCATCATCATGAACTACTTCATCAATAATTTCATCTTTCTTACTATATGAATCCCTTATCTTCTGTTCAATATCGTCTGCAATATCAGAATGATTTTTTAGGAATTGCCTTGCATTTTCTTTACCTTGACCAAGCCTCTCATCACCATATGCGTACCAGGAACCGGCTTTATCAATTATTCCAATCTTTACACCAAGATCAATTAGTTCTCCAGCTTTAGAGATTCCTTCTCCGTACATAATATCAAACTCTACTTGTTTAAATGGAGGTGCTACTTTATTTTTTACTACTTTACATCTAGTCTCGTGACCAATAACCTCGTCTTTTTCTTTAATTTGAGTAACCCTTCTTATATCAATCCTAACAGATGCATAAAATTTCAGTGCATTACCACCAGTTGTAGTTTCTGGACTTCCGAACATTACACCAATTTTCATCCTTATTTGATTTATGAAAATAACCATAGTATTTGATCTAGATATTGAACCCGTTAGTTTTCTTAATGCCTGACTCATTAATCTTGCTTGAAGGCCCGGTAGTGAGTCACCCATATCTCCTTCAAGTTCAGCACGTGGTGTTAAAGCAGCAACAGAATCAATAACCAACACACTGACAGCACCAGTCCTTACAAGAGTATCTGCGATTTCTAGAGCTTGTTCTCCATTATCGGGTTGTGATATTAATAGCTCTTCAATATTTACTCCAAGTTTCTTCGCATAAGATGGATCTAGAGCATGTTCTGCATCAATGAACGCGCAGACCCCACCTTTTTTCTGGGATTCTGCTATTGTATGTAATGCCAGCGTTGTCTTACCAGAAGACTCAGGTCCATAAATTTCAATCACTCTACCCTTTGGGAAGCCACCTATCCCTAATGCAATATCAAGCCCAAGGGAACCAGTTGAAATTGATTCCATTTCTACAATAACACCATCAACACCAAGTTTCATAATTGATCCTTTACCAAAAGATCTTTCAATTTGGGTTAAGGCTGTCTCTAAGGCCTTATTTTTTGCACTATCTATGGCATTTTCTGCATCAACTGCGTGTAGAGTTTTATCTGACATTTCTATATACCTTTCCTTAAAGCATTTAGCGATTTTATACTTTTGTACCACTTTTGTTCTCACTCAGTCAAGAACAAAATTTTAATAAAAATTTCTAATCAGAAACTATTTTCTTTACTGTTAAATTTAATTCCTCAAGGGTAAAGGGTTTATTTAAGAAATAAACTTCTTTTTGTTTTTCTATATCGAGATCTTGGTTATTTTCAGTGTAACCAGAAATAAATAATATTTTTTGATCTGGCAGAATTTTTTTTACTTCTTTGACCAATGTTGGACCATCCATTTCTGGCATCATGACATCAGTAATAATCAAATCATATCCAATATTTCCATTCTTAATAAGGTTTAACCCCGAAACACCATCATAAGCTTCGGTTACCTCGTACCCAGATAATTCCAGTGCTTTTTTAGTAAACATTCTGACAGAGTCTTCATCTTCTACTAATAGAATTCTTCCATCACCTGTTATATCTTTTTTAAGAGACTCATCTTGATTTATAATAGGGATAGGATCTAAAACATTATCTTCGAAATACCTTGGAATATAAATATCAAATCTTGCACCCGATTCTGGCATGTTATCTGAGACAAAAATATAACCATTAAGCTGCTTAATTATGCCGTAAACCATGGATAAGCCCAGTCCTGTCCCATTATGACCTTTACTTGAGTAAAATGGTTCAAAAATCTTATCCCTTAAATCTTTAGGAATACCAATACCATTATCTTTAATAGTAATTTTTACATAATCTTTTTCTACCATTTGATTGTTTAGATCCTTTGGAATTTTCATCTCAGATATGTTTGAAGTGCTGATAGTAATTGCCCCATCAGTTTTTTTGGACTCAATGGCATCACGAGCGTTAATCACTAGATTTGTAATAACAGATTCAAATTGATTTAAATCTCCTTTTATCAACCAAAGATCTGACTCATGATCTATTTCAATTGTTATTTTATCGCCGACAAGACGATTAAGTAACGCAATTTGCTCTTGTAAAATGTCTGTTAGTGATATGATTTCTAAATTAAAATTTTGTTGTCTTGAATACGCGAGTAACTGTCTGACAATGCCAGCTGCTCGTTGAGCATTATCCCTTATTTCATGTAATTCTCGAAAAGTTGGATCTTCAGGTTTGAAACGTAAGATAAGCAAATCGGTGGATACAATTATGGCAGTAAGAACATTATTAAAGTCATGTGCAACTCCTCCTGCTAATTGACCAATGGATTGCATTTTCTGATTTTGATAGGATTGTTCATCAATTTCTATTCCATCATCTTCATTACCATCCACTCTCGAATTACTATTAGTTAGAAGGTCATGTAAATATACAATGCCTAATGAAGATGTTGAAATTATTATGAGCAGTGGTAATAGAATTGGTTTGAGTAAAAATATTGAAGCACAAATTAACAGTGCTAAAGCAATAAATAACTTATTTTTAGTCTTTAAAAGATTATTTAAATCTATAAATTTTTTCGTTTCTTTCATGCCTTTCTTGTGCTTCCACGGATAGTGTAGCAGTTGGTCTAGCTTCAAGTCGAGCTAAACCGATTGGTTCACCAGTTTCTTCACAGAAACCATATTCACCATCTTCAATACTCTTTAATGCCTTATCAATTTTTGAAATTAATTTTCTTTGACGATCTCTAGCTCTTAACTCAACAGATCTATCCGTTTCATTTGATGCCCTGTCTGTGTCGTCTGGAAAGGAATTTTTTTCTTGAAGATTTTCAAGAGTAAGCTTTGAATTTGAGATTATTTCTTGCTTCCAATTTAGAAGCTTGTCTTTGAAGTACTTCAGATGCTTATCACACATGTACTCTTCAGTTTCACTCGGGATATAATCATCTGTTTTGGTCATCATTATTCCATAAACTAAATTAATAACACTTATATAATCTGATATAGAATACTAATCAATAAGTTATGAGATAAAAAGTTTAATTTATCCCCTAACTATTAACAAGAAAACTACTGATTTAATAACTTTTTCTGCAATGAGCTGCTGGTAGTTGTATACTGAAGTGTAAGCTTTTCCTCAGGATTTATTTTTTTATAAACGGCATGTGACATTAATGCACATTCATGGAATCCGGATAGTATCAGTTTTAATTTTCCTGGATATGAGTTAATATCACCAACAGCATAAATACCTGATATATTAGTTTCGAAAGTTTCTGTATTTACTAATATCCTATTCTCTTTCAGACTAAAACCCCAATCAC
The DNA here is from genome assembly GCA_938074435.1 of uncultured Alphaproteobacteria bacterium. Taxonomy (GTDB): domain Bacteria; phylum Pseudomonadota; class Alphaproteobacteria; order Rhizobiales; family TMED25; genus TMED25. The sequence goes on along the minus strand of CALJEH010000035.1, from coordinate 3,154 downwards.
TGAGGGGACCAAGCGACATTGTCAAACCAAAAAAAGGCATAAGTATTTCACAAGGCAATTCCAATTCTGAGTCTTTTGTTTCACATATTACCGATTTTAAATCACCATTTACTCCAATAAGTTCTACGACTTGACCTACATGAAAGTTGATTTGATTGTTATCACGAAGTTCCATAACTTTTTTTACTGTAGACGTTGCTCCTCGAAAATTATCTCTTCTGTGAACAAGTGTCAGGCTTTTGGCGATTTTATACAACTCAACTGTCCAATCAAGAGCGCTATCCCCTCCACCAAGTATAACGATGTCTTTATCCTTGAAACTGTCTTTCTTATCAATAGAATAGCGAATACATTCATTGTACAACTCTAGATTTGGAATATTTGGTTTTTTTGGTTCAAATGAACCACCACCAGCAGCAACAACAATCACTTTACATATGAAAGTTAATTCTTTGTCTGTTTTTACTTGCCAGGTATTTTTATCAATTTTTAATATATCAATAGCAAGTTGTTCAAGGTGAAATGTTGGTCCAAAGGGTTTAATTTGCTTTAATAAATTCTTTGTTAAGTCATCACCTGTGATCATTGGGTAAGCAGGTATGTCATATATTGGTTTCTCAGGATATAGCTGAGCGCATTGACCACCAGGTTTATCCAATATGTCCAAAACATGGCAGTTGATATTTAACAATCCTAGCTCAAAAACTGCAAATAAACCAACTGGACCGGCACCAATAATAAGAGCATCTGTATGAATTTCATTAGACATTAATAATTACCCTAAAACTGAGTCTCTGGTGTTCTTACTGTTAAGCCATCAAGATCAGATTCCAATTTTATTTGACATGAAAGCCTACTGTTATCTTTTACGTTTAATGCAAAATCAAGCATATCCTCTTCCATTTCAGATGGTTCTTTAATTTTATCTATCCATTCTTTTTCAACATAAACATGACAAGTGGCACATGAACAACCTCCACCACAATCTGCCTCAATTTCGTGTATATCATTTTTTTTTGCACATTCCATGAGGGTCTCCCCTTCAACCGCATTAACTGATTTTTGTATACCCTTTGAATTTATGAAATTTATTGTAATCATTGTTACTCTTTCTTGTAGCACCTCTATTAATATAGTGTTATCTTTTATTTTTTCAATTTGAGATAAACAAGCCTATGATTAATTGAAATGATTTTCTCATATTATATATTAATTATTCCTTTAATTGTTTGATTAAATTTCTTAACTATACTATAGTTGTTAGCTAACAATTTAGTTTAAATATTATCACATAAACTATTATATTTATTGAAAAATTGATTTAATGAAATGAGTAACTTTAAGATTGAAAAAGGAACGGATACTAATCTCCCACAGAACAGCATAAATCATGCAAATGATGATGATATATATGCAGCAAGCCTCATAGAACAATTAAACAATAGGAAATCAAAAAGATTAAAAAGTCTAACTTTTTTTATAACAATCTCTTACATACTTGTTTGTGTCGGAATTTTCTATTATTTCAACAAGAATAACCTCTCAAATCTTGAGTCCATAATTCAATTACTTTTAGAGCAAAGGATCCAAATATATGTTGCCCTATCACTAATTTTTATACCTATCATATGGTTATACATTTCATTGATTGGCAGAATACATGACCTAACAATTTTATCAAACGGGCTTCTTAATGCAGCACTTCGTTTGACTCACCCAACCAATTCATCAGAAAAAGCTATTAAAACACTCAGCGGGGCAATAAAAAATGAGGTTAACCAAATCACGTCATCTGTTAATGACGCAATCAAGAAAACAAGCGATTTAGAGAAATCACTCTCAATAGAGTTGGATAATATAAATGAAACTATTAATTTAAGTGAATCAAAACTTGAGAATACAATCAATTTACTTAAAGCCCAAAAGGATGAATTGATGTCATCATCAAAAACAGCAAATTCTGATTTACAAAATATACTTGAAACAATAGACAAAAGAAGCATTCATCTTGGTTCAGAAATCAGCTCTTATGTTAATCGTTTAAAAGAGCTTGAAGAAAGCATAAATGAGAAAATTGAATTATTTGATCAGGCCATAAATAAAATTCAAAATGCATCCAACATAATTAACGTGAATAGCACGGAGATTGCAGAAAATTTAGATCAAACAAACAATAAAATATTTGATCAAACTCAAATCATTAAGACAACCAAAGATGAATTAGATCTGAGCCTAAGTAATATTAATTCAATGGTTTCAGGTCAAAACAAGAGACTTGATCACTCAATATCAGAATTAAAAAATATTAGTGTGCTAATTGACTCAAAATTAATTAATGCAGATGACCTTTTAAACAACTTCCATGAAGTAATCGAACCAAAGATATTGAATGTCTTCAACGATCTTGCAAATGATATCCAGTCCCTTGAAACAATATCACAAGAATTTGAAACTAAAATATCTCTCGTTGGACAAGAAACAGTCTCAAAAATTGATGCTAAACTAAGCGAAGAAATTAAGATGAACACTCAATTGTCAGACTCGCTACTCGGAATTTCATCAAATATTGACTCTCAAATAAAAGAACACCTGAACAAAATAGAAGATATATTCTATAATTTACAAAATGACACAAGACCGACCATAGAGGATCAAAAATTTGAGTTAGAAAAAACTTTTGATCAAAAAGTACTAGAGTTCAATGCAAAAACAAAACTTATGAATGAGTCCATCAAGGAAATCACAATTGAGACTACTGATCAGTTAAATTTAACAATTAATGAAATTCTCAAAACAATAAAATCAAACTTTAGTGAAACATCTAAAATTACTGACACAGGACTTAAATCAATTCAAGAAAAGACTCATCAAGATTTAATTGAATTAAGCTCAAGATTAATGCAGAAAACATTAGAATTAGGTGAACATACAACTTCAAACATAGATAAAATTTCTGAAGACATTACACAAAAAATTATTCAGTTTAAAAATCAAGCAAGAAATATATCGGATGATTTAGCTTCTGAAATATCAAACAAGACAATAAAATTGACTGCTGATATGGTTGGTATTCAATCAGATACAATAAATAAAATTAATAAAGAAATTAACAATCTATCAGTTGAATATAAAGATAATATTAGTGAGCTTGTTA
>CALJEH010000034.1 GCA_938074435.1 uncultured Alphaproteobacteria bacterium | reverse complement strand
TTGATAAAACCAATGTTGATATAATTGCATTAGATCATACATTTAGCAGATTAACTGCTGTAAAAACCCTACAAGAAAATGTTGTCTTACAGGGAAATATTTCCCCTGAAATATTGCTCAAGGGAGGTAAAATTCTTGAAGACGAGATAATAGAAAATATTGAAATTTTTAGAAATCAGCCCTTTATAATTGGCCTTGGTCATGGTATTCTGAAAGAAACACCGCCTGAAAATGTTAAAAAACTCATAGAAATTGTAAGGAACCATAAATGATTGATGAAGGTGTTTCATATTTAATAGTTAAATCACTACACATCATTGCTGTGATTGCTTGGTCTGCTGCTTTATTATATTTGCCAAGATTATTTGTTTATCACTCAAATTTAAAAGCTGGTTCTGAAGCATCTGAATTATTGAAAATCATGGAATATAGACTCGCGAAATATATAATGACGCCTGCTATGATAGTCACGTGGATTTTAGCTCTATTATTAATTTTTTATTATGATGTAATTGATTTTAAAACAGATTTTTGGTTCCACTGGAAATTATTATTGGTCATAATTTTATCTGGTTATCATGGTTTTTTAATTGGAAGTATGAAAAAATTTCAAAATGATAAAAATGTAAAATCACATAAATATTTCAGAGTTATAAATGAAATACCAACATTATTGATAATAGTGATTGTATTTTTAGTGATACTAAGGCCCTAACTTTTTCTTTTGATAATTATGAGAATTTGTGTTAAACATAAAAGATCTTACCTTGTAATTCCCTAAAATAAATCATTAAAATGACTGAAAATAAAATTGAAATAAATGCAAATCAGGTACGTCTTAAGGACCTGAAAGAAAAAAAGCCCGCTCAACTTCTTGCAATCGCAGATGAATACGAAATTGAAAACGCAAGTACTTTGCGAAAACAAGAGTTACTGTTTGCTATTCTTAAAAGGCTTGCTGAGAGAGACATAACCATAATTGGTGATGGGGTAGTAGAAGTTTTACAAGACGGTTTTGGATTTATAAGATCGCCTGATGCAAATTACCTACCTGGTCCGGATGATATTTATGTAAGCCCAAGCCAAATTAGAAGATTTACGCTTCGCACTGGCGATAGTATTGAAGGTGAAATTAGAAGTCCTAAAGTAGGTGAGAGATATTTTGCTCTTTTAAAGGTCAATACAATAAATTTTGAAGACCCAGAAAAAAGTCGGCATAAAATAAATTTTGATAATTTGACACCCTTATATCCTGATGAGTCACTTCATATGGAAGTTATAGATCCTTCCTTGAAAGACAAAAGTGGTAGAATAATTGATATTGTTGCACCTCTTGGAAAAGGTCAAAGGGGTCTAATTGTAGCTCCACCAAGAACAGGTAAAACTGTATTGTTACAGAATATCGCTCATTCCATTACCTCAAACCACCCTGAATGTTACCTTATTGTCCTTTTAATAGATGAAAGACCCGAAGAAGTCACAGATATGCAAAGATCAGTAAAGGGTGAGGTTGTATCATCAACCTTCGATGAACCAGCATCAAGACACGTTCAAGTTGCTGAAATGGTAATTGAAAAGGCAAAGAGGCTCGTTGAGCATGGAAGGGATGTTATTATATTACTAGATTCTATTACACGATTGGGCAGGGCTTATAACACCGTTGTACCGTCATCTGGTAAGGTTCTAACGGGTGGTGTTGATGCTAACGCTCTTCAACGACCAAAAAGATTTTTTGGGGCTGCAAGAAATATTGAGGAAGGTGGCTCTCTAACAATTATTTCAACAGCCTTAATTGATACTGGAAGTAGAATGGATGAGGTTATTTTTGAAGAATTTAAAGGTACTGGGAACTCTGAAATAATCCTAGATAGAAAAGTATCTGACAAGAGGGTATTTCCATCTATGGATATTTTACGATCTGGCACAAGAAAAGAAGAGCTATTAATTGGAGATGCAACTCTTAAAAAGATGTTTGTGTTAAGAAGAATATTAAATCCAATGGGAACTGTAGACGCAATGGAATTCTTGTTGGATAAAATCTCTCAAACTAAAGATAATAAAGAATTTTTTGAGTCCATGAATACCTGAGTATTATCATGGTATTATAATTGTCGTTCCTATCGTTTTTCGTTCAGAAACAGAAGCGTGAGCTTTTCCAATATCAGCAAGATCAAATGTTTGCTGTACATCAACTTTTACTTTTCCGCTTTTTAAAACATTAAAAAATTTATTGGAAGCATTTTCTAATTGTTCTCTAGTTTTAACATAATCAAACAAAGTAGGTCTTGTGAGATACAGTGACCCTTTTCTCATTAAATCGAGAATATTAATTGGGTCAGGCACACCAGATGCATTTCCAAAACTACACAATAAACCCCTTCTCTTTAGTGAGTCCATAGAATCAACAATAGTTTCTTTCCCAATAGACTCATAAACTACAGAAACACCTTCATTATTAGTAATTTTCATTACCTCATCTTTGAAATTGTGAGTTCTATAATTTATTACATAATCACAACCATTTGCACTTGCATACTTTTCTTTCTCGCTTGAACCTACCGTACCAATTACTTTTGCTCCAAGTGCTTTTGCCCAGGCAGTTGCTATGGATCCAACTCCACCAGCGGCTGCATGAAATAATATAGTATCTTTACTTCCAACTTGATAAATATCGTGTAATAAAAAATACGCTGTTACACCTTTAAGCAGACCACTCGCTATCGTTTCGAATTCTATTTCATCTGGTAAATGAACAAGTAAGTTTTCAGGGACTAAGTTATGGGTCCCATAAGCTCCAAGTGGACCGTTGCAATAACAAACCCTATCACCAACATTAAAATTTTTTACATCAGCACCAATCGCTTCAACAACACCTGACGCCTCTAGGCCAAGAGAAGAAGGTAAATTCAAAGGATATAATCCAGTTCTTTGATATATATCAATGAAGTTTATTCCAATTGCTTTGTGTTGAACCAAAACCTCATTATCTTTTGGTGAAGGTGTATCAACTTCATTGAGTGTCATTTTTGATTCATCACCAAATTCATTTATCATTATCTTTTTCATTAGAATGGATCTCCAAGTTTTTTATTTATATCGAATAAATTAGAATATATTTTGGTTTTATTGTAATAATATTTTTAAAAGTTAAGTAGTTTTTTATGTATAGTAACAACACTAATACAATATATGCACTATCATCTGCTCCAGGAAAAGCTGGTGTATCTGTAGTGAGAATATCTGGTTCAAATGCTAAAGATGTATTTTCAATCTTTGGGATATCAATACCTATGCCTAATCATTTTAAATTAGCACGATTAACCAATGTAAAAACTGGTGAAGCTATTGATAATGCCTTGGTAACCTATTTTAAAGCACCGAAGAGTTTTACTGGGGAAGATGTTGTTGAACTTCATATTCATGGTGGCAATGCAATCAAGGACCTAATTTTTAAAATTCTCTCACAACAAGACCACTTTGTTTATGCTGAAGCAGGTGAATTTACAAAGAGAGCTTTCTTAAATGGTAAACTAGATCTTCTTGAGATTGAAGGTCTGGCAGATTTAATTAATGCTGATACTGAGTTTCA
>CALJEH010000033.1 GCA_938074435.1 uncultured Alphaproteobacteria bacterium | reverse complement strand
AGCCATTCTGCTGCCTTCATACATTCATTCGCATATTCAGGTATTGTTGAAATAGATTTTATTTTTAGAAAGTCGTTCAGTATACCAACATTTAGCTGGGTATCTTCACTAATTTTAGAAAGTATATTTTGAATATTTATGACCATTCGCCCAATCTTTTTTGAAAAATTTTAATAAATAAGCAAACTAATTATATCAAATTTTATAAAATAGATCCAAAAAATATCCCAACCAGAAACAGAGATATAGAAACTATATAAATCCAAAGACCTTTTATTATATAATCAAAATTTATTTTTTCACTGCCATCCTTATTTACAACAAAAAAATCATCATTTTCAGTATTTGTATCATAAATATTAATGATAATATTTAAAGCACCTGCTATGGAAGCACTAGCCCAACCAGAGTTGAGTAAATACCTTTCTTTTGAGTACTCACGTGTAATTATTATTGCTTTCTTCCAGTCTTCCCTGAGGATAATTGATGATGAAATGATTAGAAGAGAAGTTAATCTGGAAGGGAAAAAATAAATAATATTTTCCAAATATGAGATAAATTTTCCAAAAAATTGATATTTAGGACCTTCGTGAAAAGTTTGCTTATTTATATAAAAAATGAAATTACTTATTAACAGCCCCGGTAAGCCCATAATGAAAAGCCAGAATATTGGACACACAAATTGAAGCATTAGTTTTTTAAACAAGGTATCAATTGCAAGAGCGGTTATTTCACTTTCATTTAATTCTACGCAATCAACTGATAATATGTTTTCTAAACTCTCTTTGGCTTGATCAATTTCATCATCCATAAAATTATTATAGAGAGCCTTAATCTCAAAAAATGGAGATTTTATATTTAAAAAGAGTGATATTAAAAAACCTATGAAAATATTTCCTACCAAATTACCAAATAATATTTTTTCTAATATTATTGAAACAAACCATATAGTTATGATAGCCATCAACGTTATAATAGTTCCATTAAATACTTTTATGTTATCAGAGAATTCATCTCTATTAAATTCTTGATCTATGAAACCAATAAGCCTTCTAAAAAGAATGTTCGGATAGTTTAATTTTTTAGAAAAATCCTTTTTACTACCCCATATGAGGTCTCCAATAATAGCTGTAAAAAGTACGACTATAAAATCCATATTACTCCTATAACTCTCATAAATATAAAGTTTCTCATTATTAGTGTTTTATTTGTAGTCTAATCCTTAACATCATTAGATTTATTCTTATGGATTTGAATAGCAGACACTATTAATGGGATAACCAGCGCTGAAGCGCATCCATTAGTTTCCAAAAACTCAAGATCTAATAATGGTTTTTTGTTAATTATTGATAATAATTTTTTATGCGAATGATTGTTTGATTGATGAGCGGCATAACAGTGATCTATAGCATGAGGAGATATAGCAAATAAAAGTGAGGCAGCGGTGCAGGCAGAAATTCCATCTAATATAACGGGAACTCTTTCAAAACGAGCAGCAATTATAGCCCCCACCATAGCAGCAAAGTCACGCCCACCCATACTTTTAAGTATTTCTAATGGCTGTCTATCTTTGTGTAAATTAAGTGCATATTTTATAATTTTGACTTGATTTTCTCTAATAATAATGTCTGTATCGGGATCTAACCAACCCTCAATATCTCCACCGAATAATGCACAACACATTGCAAGAGCGATAGTATCATTACCAATTCCTGCTTCACCAAGACATAATAAATCTGGGTTAGTTGATATTGCCTCGCGACCATAAAGTATAGTGCTGATACAATCATTAATTTCCATTGCAGGCTTTTTTGTAATATCCTCTGTTGGCAATTCCATAGCTAGATCAAAAACCTGTAAACCAATATTATGGAGCTTACACAATTGGTTTAATGAAGAGCTTTCTGATTTAAAACCACTAACCAAGGAGTCTTGAGATGATTTAGGATATTTTGAAATCTCATAATTATTTGATGTTCCATGATTGGATATAAAAATTGACATAGCAATATTATCAGCTCGGGGTGGATAAGCTCCCTGCCATCCAGACAACCATTCGACCAACTCTTCCAAAATACCAAATTGTTTAATTTTTTTTTTCTTTTCAGCTTTTCTAACTAATGAGATAGCCTCATTATCAATAGTCGGGACATCTTTTATAAATTCAATCAAGTCTTGGAAAGTTGGTATTGTATTTGCTATCATTATCATACTCCAAGATACTGTTTATGCAGTGAGGTAATAAATTTAAATGCACTAAAATCGCTATTTCTATATTTATCCAATCCTCGTCTCCAATTTTTTGCATTTGGTTTGTTATTAAACAAACTCAATAGTGGTTTTATTATTTGAGATTTTGATACACCGAGCTGTGTTTGTTTGTCTGCATAATTACTATAGATATCAATGATATCGTTTATAGAATAGCTATTCTCTTCACCAAATATGATGGGATCTAGATCATAAAAGAAAAGCGGATCACTTATAACTTTTCTTCCCAGCATTACACCATCAACATAGTTTAAGTGATCTTCAATATCACTATAAGACTTTATCTCACCATTTATTATGATTGGAATATCGGGATTACCAATTTTTATATCGTAGACCTTTTGATAATTTATTTCTGGTAATATTCTATTTTCCTTTGGACTAATACCATTTAACCAAGCTTTTCTTGCATGTATGATAATTAAATCAACTCCAGCATTAACAATTGAGCTTATAAATATAGGAAGTTCTTTATCAACATCTTGATCATCAACGCCGAGACGACACTTCACAGTAACAGGTATCTTAACCTTTTTTTTTATGCTGGTGATAATTTTATCCACTAACTCAACATCTGTCATAAGACAAGCACCAAAATTTCCACTTTGCACCCTAGGTGATGGACAACCAATATTTAAATTAATTTCATCATAACCATAATTTTCACCAATTAAAGAAGCCTCTGTCATTTTTTCAATATCAGAACCACCAATTTGTAAAGCGATTGGATGTTCTATCTGATGATATTTTAATAATTTCTCTTTATTACCATGAATTATTGCATCAGCGGAGACCATCTCAGTGTAAAGAAATATATTTTTTGATAAATGCCTCAAAAAATATCTAAAATGCGTGTTGGTATAATCCATCATTGGAGCAATACAAACTTTATGTGATAAATAATTATACATCAATGCCCTAGATTAAAATAATTTTCACCATGCTTAACAACTAAAGGTATCAATAAATCTTCTTCATCATTTAGATGAGCCATCAATAGCTTATTAAATTCATCATTTACAACTTTATATGATCCTACAACTTTTTTGATATCAAGAGTCTTATTATTATTGATAGTTTTTATAAGTGAATTACCTTCTAAAATAACATTATCAATAGAAGAATGAATTAGATGATGATCATTTTCAAGTAAGTCAAGACCATATGAAAATTTTTCAATCTTTTGTGAAAATTTTGGAAAAATATAATTATCCTCCACAGTATGGTGTGAATTTAAATTTTTTAACATTAAATTCATCAACTGAACATAATCATTTAAAAATTTATTTATTGAAATATTATTATCAAGTATCTTTTGAAGTGATTGGTTAATTGCAAGACTAATTTCTTTAAAAACTGAATGACGACCTAGCCAGTACCCTACCCAATTACCATTCAATATATCGTCTCCCCATGTATCTCTTGGATATTTTTTTAATAACTCTCTTAAATTATCTGGCAGACCATTTCTTTTTCCAAGTTGATCTGCTTCTATTATATTTACCAAAAAACTGCTCCAGTATTATGTAATTTATCTTGAATAAAGACTAAATAATAACAGAAAACTCTATCAAGATTTAAAAAAAATGATTAATTTTTGGTTAAATTAATTTTCATTATAAATCAATAATTTATATAAAAAATCAGCGAAATTCAATCAATTTTAAATTAAACTTATGCATTTTTTTCTTTACTTTTTAGCTAATTTACGAATCAATAGTAAGTGATTCGATATTGCGGAAACGAATCACTAGGAGGAGGAAATGCAGTTGGAACTGAACCATCCAACTGTTGATGCACAAGACAAACTAAAATTTGTTTGTTTTTGCGTGGCATTAGCAGTAATTGTTGGGTCCACATTCATACTTGTATACAATGAGTATGCAAACGCTTCATTATTAAGTGATCTTGGTGTTGATATTACACCATATGCAATTGTAACAAATGCAGTTATGCTCCTGATAATCTTATTTTTAAACAGATCACAATATATAGCTAATAAACAAATTAGAAATAGATTATCTTCTTTAGAACACCACCAAAATCTTATAACAAATAACAGGGATCTATTATATTTTAACTGGTCATTGGATAACAAAAAAATATACCTATCAAATAAGATATTTAACATTGAAGAAATTGATAGAATGAACAGCATTTCTTTTGAGAGCTTTCTACAAAAAGTTAGTGGCAGTAATTCAAATTTTTATCAACTTGCAAATGATACAATCAGGAAGAAAATCGACCAGATTGATACTTCCTTTAAATATCAAACAAATATCTCAATTAATTGGTACAAATTGAAGGCTAAAGTAATCAAAGATAAAGCTGGAAGACGCCACATTTATGGAATAATGATTAATAACACTCGCGATAAAAATTATGAAATTAATGCAAATAGATTAGAAACAACACTGAACGAGGTGATTGAATCATTACCGGTATCATTTGTTTTATTTGACAACAAAAATAAATTGATAATGAGCAATAAAAAATTTAGAGATTTTTATACAATACCCCAAAGCGTAACAAATACCGGTATGAACAAATCAGATATTAAAAGGTTACTGAACAAAACACTTGTTGAAGTTCCTGTAAGTCAGAATATAGATCACATTAAGCATAATAACTCAAATTTAACAAGCGTTAGTGAAATACAGCTTAAGGATAAAAGGTGGATTATTAATACTGAGATCACAACAAGCTCAGGTTATTCTGCATCAGTAGGCTTGGATATTTCAAACCAAAAGCAGAACGAGCAAGCACTTCTCAAGAATGAACATGACTTAATACATAAAGTTGAAGAACTAGATAATCTTAGAAGAAAACAAGAGATCCAATCACAGCAATTAATTGAATTAGCAAAAAGAGTGAACTCTGAAAGAGATAATTTAAGAGAACTAGAAAATGATAAGTCTAAGTTTTTGCTTAATGTGAGTCATGAACTCAGAACACCTCTGAATGCTATAATTGGTTTTTCTGAGATAATAAAAAATCAAATAATCACAAATCCAGAAAAAGTTCTTGAATATGCTAATGACATTCACAACAGTGGAAATGAACTAATGCAAATTATTAGCAGTATCGAGTCAATGACGAGCCTTGAGAGAGAAAACATAACAATTAATAAAAGAAATCAAAAGATAGATTATATTTTTGATGAAGTATTAAATGACTTCAAAGATGATATCTTGCAAAAAAACATAAGTGTAAAAAATAAATTTGATTTTCATTCCAATATTAACTGCAATGAAACTGCTATTAAGCAAGCAATTTCAAATATTATATCAAATTCAATCAAATTTAATAAAAATGGCGGAACTATAACTATAAAAAATGAAGTCCAGAATGGGTGGCTAAATATTTGTATTGAGGATAATGGTCACGGGATGCAAAATTCTAGAATTGAGAGTATTTTTAAACCATTCAATAAATCACGTAAGGATAGTATTATTAATCAAGAAGGTGCAAGATTAGGATTACCGATAGCAAATAGTTTAATAAATGTACATGATGGTAATATTAGTGTTAAAAGTACTCTTGGGAAAGGGACTGCCGTTACAATTTCAATTCCTCTTATTTCTTCTGATGAAATTAGCCAAGATCGAAAAACAGCATAACTAAGACTTTTTATTTTTGATTAGCTTGTAAGAGATAAATCCAACACCGAATATCAAAATTAAAAAAGGCATAATCCATAGGACCAATGTATTTTGTTGAAATGGTGGTTTCATAAGAACAGCATCGCCATATCTGACATGAATGTTTTCAATAATTGTGCTTCTATCATTACCTTCACTGAGTTGGTCTAGAATGTATGCTTTTATTGACTTCGAAAAATTTGAATTAGACTCGTAAACATTCTGTCCATCACACTCTATACACTTTAACTCTTTGGATATTTCTATCATCATTTCTGAGTTATCGACTTCAGCCGAATAAGTTTCTCCGTAATCACTGATGCCAATAAGAAACAACATGGACAAAAATAAAAAAGATAAAAATCTATTCTTGTAAGTCATTTTAATCTCTAAATAATTTTGTTTTATAGTTTAGCCTGATAACTATACCAAACACCATAAGAAACCCCCCTAGCCAAATTAATCTAACAAGAGGCTTATGTGATATTGATGCATAGATATAATCTGCATCAACTTCACCAACAGTAACAAATATATGATCAAAAAAATATCTATTAATTGCGGCTTCGGTCGTAATGTCCCCACTTTTTCTAAAGATCCTTTTACGAGGTTGCATTTTTTCTAATTTTTTACCTTCCTTATAAATTTCAAAATTCATAACTAAGTCATCATAATTTTCACCAATTTCTGCAGAGACTCCATTATATTTAATTGTGAACTTATTGAGTTGTATTTCTTGTCCTAGATTAATCCTTGTATCTTTGTTTTCTGCGTATGCTGAGGCAGCAACAATTCCAATGATCATTAAACCAAATCCGCCGTGAATAACTCTGGAACTCAGTCTAGGTGAATTAATATTTTTGAAAGCCTGCAAATCAAATTTTGAGAGTGAAAAACTTATTCTATCAATATTCCTGGGTAATAAATCAATTATTGAGATAACAATGATCCATATTCCTAATCCAATAAAAAAGACCGCCAAATTGAAACTTTTTCCTTCAACAATTATTTGCATTAAAACAATCATTGATATAGTTAAAATTATTGAAATAAATAACTTCTTTAGGATAAAGTCGTTTATTCTATCATTCCAAGGTAAGTTCGGACCAATTGGCATAAGAATGGCAAGAAGTATTAATATTGGGGTCATTACTATATTGAAATATTGTGGACCAACTGTGATAATGTCTCCATTTAAAGCATCCAATATTAGTGGATAGATTGTTCCTAACAAAACAACAATGCAAGAAGTTATCATTAGATAATTATTTATTTGAATAAATGTCCCCCTGCTGAAAAGGATGAAATCTCTCTTATCTAACTTTCGTTCAGAATATGAAAAAAATAATATTAATGAACATAATATAAAGACAGACATAATTATCAGAATCCATAAACCTCTTGATGGGTCTGAAGCAAAAGAGTGTACTGAGGTTAAAACTCCTGATCTCACTAAAAAAGTTCCTAAAAGACTGAATGAAAAACTAAGAATTGTTAACAAAAGGGTCCAACTTTGATGCCTTCCATTTGAATTAAAATGAATTAAAGAATGAATGAGAGCTGTGCCTGTTATCCACGGCAACAAAGATGCGTTTTCAACTGGATCCCAAAACCACCAACCTCCCCAACCAAGTTCATAATATGCCCACCAAGATCCAATACAAATTCCAGCAGTAAGGGATCCCCATGATATGTAGACCCACTTCTCAATCCATTTTCCCCAGCCATCAATTTGTTGCTTTTCTAACATTATTGCTATGGCGAATGAATATACAATTGAATATCCTACATAGCCAATGTATAGAAGGGGCGGATGAATAATGAGCCCAGGGTCTTGAAGTAAAGTATTTAGTCCAAAGCCATCTTGTGGAATAGGATTCTGTAGAATAAATGGATTGGATGTAAAGACTACAAACAAAAGGAAAGATAGAGTTATTGTAGATTGTACAAATATGATATTTCTCAATATATTTCTGGGAAGTTTTGTGTCAAAAACAATCACTAAGAAACCAAACAGGCATAGGATTAATACCCATAGTAACATTGAACCTTCATGATTACCCCACACACCAGTAATTTTGTATACAAGTGGCATATCTAGTTCTGAGTTTTTCCAGACTGTTACTATTGAGAAATCTGATATTATGAACGCATATGTAAGGAGTATATAAGAAAATAATATGATAAAGAATTGCGAAACTCCAAATAAGCTTGAATAACGTATACTTTTTATTGGATTTTTTGAATATGTTCTTGAATATGCTATTGATAATATGCAACACAAGATAGCCGCCCAAAGGAGTAAATTACCAATAAATACAATCATATCAAACTCAAATAAATTACCTGATTAATTATTTCTGATGTTTTCATACACTTCCTTTGGCATGTAATTCTCATCATG